>NZ_RZTI01000289.1:0-995 GCF_003997275.1 Mesorhizobium sp. M6A.T.Ce.TU.002.03.1.1 | reverse complement strand
AGCAGGGAGATTCGGGATGGCGGATCGTGTTTTGGGTCAGTTGAGTCTGGCGGACGGTCTGGCGGCGTCGGATGAGACGATTTTCGACCTAGTATCGAAGGAACTGGACTGGGCGCCGATCCGAACATTGCTGGGTCAGCGCAGCGGTCCTGGCTCGGGCAACACCAGCTATCCGGCGGAACCGCTGGTGCGCTGTCTTTTGCTGGGCATGTGGCATGGGCTGAGCGATCCGGCGCTTGAGGCGCAGATCCGGGACCGATTGTCGTTCCGCCGCTTTGCCGGTTTCAGCCTTTCGGACCGCACGCCCGACCATTCGACACTGTGGCGCTTCCGCGAGGAGCTGACGCGTGAGCGACTGATCGACAAGGTCTTTGAGGAGATCAACCGTCAGCTGGAGGAGAAGGGCCTGATCGTCAAGCGCGGCACCTTGGTCGATGCCACGTTCCTGCAGGCTCGTGGCCGTCCGCCCAAGCAGCCGAAGAAGGGCCACCAAGGTCCGGTCAAGCCGTCGGCCGACAAGGATGCGCGTTGGGGCAAGAAGGGCAAGAAGAGCACCTTCGGCTACAAGATGCACATCGGCGTCGACCAGGAGCACACCTTGATCCGGCGTGTCGAGGCGAGCGACGCCTCGGTCACCGACACCGAGCCGGCCGACCAGTTGATCTGCGGCGACGAGAAGGCGGCCTATGGCGATCAAGCCTATTACACCCACGCCCGCCATGCCCGGCTCGCCGCCGCCAACATTAAGGACCGGCTGATGCGGCGGCCCAACAAGCATCACCCCGAGTTGCCGCCGCGCCACAAGCTGCGCAACCGGCTGATCGCCAAGGTGCGGGCGGCAGTGGAGCGGCCTTTCGCCGTGTTCAAGGAGCGTTACGGCATGCGACGCCTGCGCTTCTTCAACCTCGCCACCAACCGCACGCAGTGCATACTGGCCGCCTGCGCTTACAATCTGCGCACCATGATTGGCGTCCTCTATCCACCCGATGAGAGGC
>NZ_RZTI01000288.1:0-1033 GCF_003997275.1 Mesorhizobium sp. M6A.T.Ce.TU.002.03.1.1 | reverse complement strand
ACATGCACAAGCGCGGCGAGCTGCCGGCGGAGGTCGACGCCTATGAAGTCGTCACCCGCTACATCAAGTCGATCGGCAAGGGCATCCTCAAGGTGATGTCCAAGATGGGCATTTCGACCTATCAGTCCTATTGCGGCGCACAGATCTTCGACGCGATCGGACTGAAGTCGGATTTCGTGCAGAAATATTTCACCGGCACCGCGACGCTGATCGAAGGCGTCGGGCTGGACGAGATCGCGGCCGAGACGGTCAGCCGCCATACCGACGGCTTCGGCAACGACCCGGTGCTGCGCAATAGCCTCGAAGTCGGCGGCGAATACATGTTCCGCATGCGCGGCGAAGCTCATATCTGGTCGCCCGATGCGGTCGCCACCTTGCAGCACGCCGTGCGCCAGGGCTCATGGGAGACGTTCAAGGACTATTCCGCTCAGATCGACAGCGAGACGGCGCGGGCGCAGAGCATTCGCGGCCTGTTCAAGATCAGGCTCGCCGAAGAAAGCGGGCGTAAGAAGGTCGCGCTCGACGAAGTCATGCCGGCGGCCGATATCGTCAAACGGTTCTCGACCGGAGCGATGTCCTTCGGCTCGATCTCCAGGGAAGCGCACACTACGCTGGCGCGCGCCATGAATACGATCGGCGGCAAGTCGAACACCGGCGAGGGCGGCGAAGAAGCCGACCGCTACCTGCCGCTGCCGGGCGGTGGCAAGAACCCGGAACGTTCGGCGATCAAGCAGGTCGCTTCCGGGCGGTTCGGCGTGACGGCGGAATATCTGGTCAACTCCGACATGATGCAGATCAAGGTCGCGCAAGGCGCAAAGCCGGGCGAGGGCGGTCAGCTGCCCGGCCACAAGGTCGACGCCACCATCGCCAAGGTCAGGCATTCGACGCCGGGCGTCGGCCTGATCTCGCCGCCGCCACATCACGACATCTACTCGATCGAGGATCTGGCGCAGCTCATCTACGACCTGAAGAACGTCAATCCGGCGGCGGATGTGTCGGTCAAGCTGGTGTCCGAAGTCGGCGTCGGCACGGT
>NZ_RZTI01000287.1:0-1048 GCF_003997275.1 Mesorhizobium sp. M6A.T.Ce.TU.002.03.1.1 | reverse complement strand
CCCACGCAAAGCACAGGCGACCAAGATGACATCAGATTCAGACAAGGCAGTTGAGCAATTGCTCGATACGCCTGACCTTGCCACCGCGCTGGAAAGCGAGCAGTTCAAAAAATTTCTTGACCAGGTGCCGATCGCTATCGCCGTGTCGGATTTGGGCGCCAAGGAGCGCGTCGTCTATGCAAATCCAGAATTTGAAAAAGTGTTAGGCCTGAAGGCAGCCGAGCTTACCCGGCAAAACTGGGGAGCACTTTCCGGCATTGGCATCCACCAGCAGAAGGGCCGGCCTCTGCCCGAGGCCTTGGTTGAGGAAACCGATTTCGTCGGCACTTTCCGGCTGGAGCGCGTCGGGGACAACCCGGCTCTTGTCGACGTTTATTCAAACATCATCGTGGACGATAACGGCACGAACTGCTTCCGACTGGTGGCTCTGGTCGACGTCTCATCCCATGGCGAATCTGAAGAAGCGCGCTTGGTGGAGGAGCGCGTCCGCGAGAAGGACACCCTGCTGCGCGAACTGCAGCACCGGGTGAAGAACAACTTACAGATGATCACCGCATTGATCCGTCTAGAAACCCGTAACGCGACCGAGCCCGACCAAAAAAGATTTGAGAGGCTCGCCGGCCGCGTCGACGCTCTGGCGATCCTCTACCAGACGCTTTCGGCAGACGAGCAGAAGGATGATGTCGATCTCGGCGTTTATCTTAGCCAGATCGCCTCCGCGGTGATGGGGTCGCATGCAGTTGAGGGGATCCGCCTCGACATGAAGGTGGATACCTATCCGGTGTCGATCAACGTCGCCATGCCAACGGGACTGGTCGTGAACGAATTGCTCACAAATGCACTGAAGCATGCCTTCCAAGGACGTGAAGGCGGGACGATAAAGCTGCACAGCATCGCCGATGGCGACGGCTGCCTGGTCATAGTTGCGGACGACGGAATCGGCCTGCCGGAAGGGGAGACATGGCCCAAGCCCGGCAAGCTCGGCGCGCTGATCGCGCGCTCGCTGACCGAGAACGCCAAGGCACAGTTCAACGTCGCCTCGAGCCCC
>NZ_RZTI01000286.1:0-1049 GCF_003997275.1 Mesorhizobium sp. M6A.T.Ce.TU.002.03.1.1 | reverse complement strand
TTCTGCGCTTGGGTCAAGCTCCCGCCGCTGTTTCGATCCTTCCAAAACGACTGGCGTGCCGGCGACAGGCGCCTAACGAGCGAGGGCTGAGAGCCGTCGAAGAAATCGACGATCGGCCAGTCGAAGAACCTGATCGGGACGGCGCCCCGCGCCGGCGCCGCTGAGACCGATGCCGCGGCCGCGCCGGTCCGGCATCACGTTGCCGTGACGGTTCCTTTGGTGCTTGGCAAATCGTTAATGACCGGGCATTGTCGCGGCCGTCCCAGGCAACATCATTATTTGATCAAACTCTTTCAGACCACGGAGTTGCCAATGTCCCAAATAGCAAAAAAAGAACCCTTCTCCGAACTGGCGGCAATCGAAGCTACGCCTGATCACAGCGCCCTCAGAACCATCCGGGAAACCAGGGGATACAGCATGGAAGAGCTGTCTCTGACGTGCGGCCTGGCGGTCGATGAGATCGCGGACATCGAGAACGGCAAGAATGCCGATCCATCGAAGCTTCGACGAATAGCCTCTGCGCTTAGGCTTCCGGAAAACGCGCTGGTCAATACACCCGTGCTGACACAATCCGCGGACAGTCGACCCGTCTCATAGCAGCGACGCCAGAGCATCAAACCATACGAGCAAACGAGCGTGATTCTGGATTTGAAGTTCCTGAGTGCTGACGACATGCAACAGAGCAGGACTTCAAATCCATCGCGCCGGGCATCGGCGTGACGGCCGCCGAATTCGGTTGACCCGAACCGGGTTATCACGATACATCGCGACCGGTCCGGAGTGTAGCGCAGCCCGGTAGCGCACTTGACTGGGGGTCAAGGGGTCGTCGGTTCGAATCCGGCCACTCCGACCAATAAGCCCTTGAAAAATAAGGCTTATTTGAAATCCGGGAAACTAACCAAGACGCGAAAACGGAAAAATGGGCCCACTCTGGGCCCAGCACGGCAAGCCGCAAAGGCCAAATAGCCGCAGGCGCCAATTGGGGTCATGGTGACGATTCGGCCTCGCCGTGGCATCCTTGCGCCATGTCGACGCAAGCTCGCCTCCGC
>NZ_RZTI01000285.1:0-1065 GCF_003997275.1 Mesorhizobium sp. M6A.T.Ce.TU.002.03.1.1 | reverse complement strand
TTGGCTCCGTCGAGCCCGTAGATATCGTCGCGGAACTGCACGACGCCAGGCCCCGTCGACCAGGCCGAGATGTAGAGGAAATAGACCGGCACCGGATTGTTGACCTGCACCGGGACGTTCTCGCCGCTCTTGATCGCCGACTCGAAATGCTGGCGGTTCCAGCCCGGCGTGTCGCGCAATATCCAGGTGACGAGATCGCGCACGTTCTGAACGCGCACGCAGCCCGAGGAATCGAAGCGCATCATCTTGCCGAACAGGCTCTGCTGCGGCGTGTCGTGCATGTAGACGCCGTCCGGGCTCGGGAAATTGATCTTGACCGAAGCCATCGCATTGCCGGCGCCCGGATCCTGGCGGAAGCGGTATTTCTCGGCGTCGTCGGTCGACCAGTCTACGGTCAGCGGATCGACCTCGCTGCCATCCGGTGCGAACAGACGGATCTTGCTGTCCTTGAGATAGTTGGGGTCCTTCCGCATCAGCGGAATGATGTCCTTGCGCACGATCGAGACCGGCGCGTTCCAGTAGGGATTGACGATGATCTCGTTGATCTTGGAATCGACGATCGGCGTCTGGCGATCGATCTTGCCGACAACGGCGGTGTGGCGCAGCACGACGCGGTCGTTCTCGACCGCCTCGATCTGGGCGCCCGGGATGTCGACCAATACATAACGGTTGCCCAGCGTGCCGGCGCGCTCGTGCAGCCGCTGCAGATTGGTCTGCAACTGGCCAAGCCGGACCTGCGCCGAAACATTCATCGCCGCATAGGTATATTGGCCCAGGGTCCCGTCGGAAGGCAGGCCATGGCGCGCCTGGAAGCGCTTGACCGCCGCATCGACATAGGAATCGAAGGCCTCTGACAGGCCGGCGCTCTGCGCCAGGTCGCCCGAAACCATCAAGCGCCTGCGCAATGGCACTACGTCGGGGTCGATGACGCCGAGCTGCAGTTTCTTGGTGTCAGGGACCGGCTCCCAGCCGCCCTGCGCGACGATATTCTGATACTGCGCTATCGCCTGCTCGGTAATGGAAACGGTCTGCGGCCTGCCGATCCGCAGCGTCGAGCCCACCTTG
>NZ_RZTI01000284.1:0-1098 GCF_003997275.1 Mesorhizobium sp. M6A.T.Ce.TU.002.03.1.1 | reverse complement strand
GAATCGAACAAAACAGCGGATCGGCGACGGCTGTTTCTACGGTAGCGAATTGTTATTGCTGCATTTTTCGGAGAATCGTGGGATTTTGCGCCGGTCGTGGAAAACATCCCCGCAGACGTTCTTGGGCGAAGAGCGCGCCAAAAAAGGCGCTGCTAATTAGCTCTTTGACACAGGAAGTTTTGACAGATTGGCCCCCTTTGTCGGTGGCGATCGCACACTCTGGAGATTGGCCGAGGCATTTCTCCCTTCGTCATCCTGGGGCGGAGCAAGGAGCGAAGCGACGCAGCGCAGACCCCAGGATCCATGCCGTGATGTTTACGTGTCGCAACGGTGCAAGCTCTGTTTCAGTTCAGCGCACCCCTTGGCGACTGCACTCGTCGAACGGCCATCCTGAGCCGCTGCATTCTTTGGCTGATGTCATGGCATGGATCCCAGGGTCTTCGCGACGTCGCTTCGCTCCTGCTTCGCCCTGGGATGACGAGGCCGGGAAGGCTTCGAAACCAGGCTTTGCAAGGGAGTCACGAGAAGAATTCGCCGGACTTGCCCTGCGAAGCGCGAGGCGCAAATCAGAATGGCGGAGAGGATGGGATTCGAACCCACGAGAAGCTTTTGACCTCTACTCCCTTAGCAGGGGAGCGCCTTCGACCACTCGGCCACCTCTCCGTTGCGCCGGTGGATAAAGAAAAGCGCCGGCACAATCAACAAGCCTGCGCCATTATCATTGAAAAAACCGGCTTCTGTCGAAACGGCGCTTTCGCGATGCGGCGATTCTGCGGCAATCCGTTGGCCGGCGACTCGGCGCATCGTCGCAATTCCGACGGGCTATCGCCGGAATCGGCCGGATTGCAAGGGCTCGCAAGCGAGGCGATGGTTAACGGGAGCTTTCTGAGTGAGGCCAAATCGTGTCATTTGTGCAACAACGTTTGGGGATAGCACCCGCACAGCCCTTTTGCCGGTACGATGGTGGTTGAACGCCGCCGCCTCATGGGTAATGTCGAGTTCGAAGGAGCGGCGCGGTGCGCATCTTTTTCGGTAGTGGGGATGGGGCAGGGAACGCTGTCCTTCAGCAAAGAATACCCAGACCCGTTTTTTAACTTT
>NZ_RZTI01000283.1:0-1101 GCF_003997275.1 Mesorhizobium sp. M6A.T.Ce.TU.002.03.1.1 | reverse complement strand
GTGCTAGAATAGCCTTGGATTCCGCGCCGCTGACCGTGATGTCGCCGGCATGCGTGACGTTGACCGCCATCGCGTCCCTGCCAACGCCGCCGTCGCCGCCGACCGCCACGCCGACGCCGACAAAGGCGCCGACGGACACCGCTCCAGCGCTGCCGCCATTGCCACCGCCACCGCCGACTGACTGGGCGAGAATGCCGTGCGACAGGTCGCCTGTGGTGGTGATCCTGGCGTTGCTGATGACTTCGACCTCGCCGCCATTACCGCCGCCGCCGCCATGGCCGCCGACACCAATCGCGGGGAACAGGCCGCCTGCCCCGGCAAAACCGCCGTCGCCGCCGCCGCCGCCGATCGACTGCGCCAGCAAGCCAACCGAGAGGTCGTCTGCGGTGGAAAGTTCTCCCGTGTTGCGAACTGTGACCTTCTGGCTCGAGCCGCCGGCAGCGCCGGCACCGCCGATGGCCAGCGACGGACCACCAATGGCGATCGAGAAGCCACCCGATCCACCGCCGCCGCCGACCGACTGCGCCAGGATCGCATGCGACTGCACGCCCTCGGTGGCGATCCTGGCGCCATTGGTCACGTCGACCGTCTTGCCGCCACCGCCGCCGGCGCCCTTGCCGGCTATGCTGACATTAAGGGCAAAGCTGCCGGCGACACTGCCGCCGCCAGTGCCGCCGCCACCGCCGACCGACTGGGCGATGATGCCGGTCGAACGGTCCTCGATCGTGTGGATGGAGCCGCTGTCGACAGTGACCCTGACCGTGCCGGCTTCGCCGGCCGCGCCGCCCTGGCCGCCTACGCCGACCGCCGCGCCCGCCGACAGATTGAAGGAAAAGCCGCCATTGCCGCCGCCGCCGCCGATCGACTGCACGACAAGGCCTGCCGAATCGGCCTGATGAGTGGTGATCGTGGTTGTCGCGGATCTGTATTCCGCAGCATTGGCATCGCCACCGCCGGCGCCATTGCCGCCGATGCCGACTGTGAGGCCGAGGCCGACGCCGATGACGCCGCCGCCATTACCGCCACCACCACCGATCGACTGCACGATGATGCCGGCCGAGCGCTGCTCCCACGTTTCCACGGACCCATTATAGGTCGCGT
>NZ_RZTI01000282.1:0-1200 GCF_003997275.1 Mesorhizobium sp. M6A.T.Ce.TU.002.03.1.1 | reverse complement strand
GTGAAATGGCGGGCATGTGAAAATGGCGGGGGATCCCCCAACCGCCATGAAGCCATCATTGCCACGACGACTGATCGCGCGGCAACCGACCATCTGGATCATGCACATCTACCTTGTCGTCGGCCGTCAGATTGGCGCTGAATATGACGAGATTGGTGCCTCCCGCATGCTGAAGCGAAGGAAAAAGCAGGCCGCGGCAACCGGCCGTGATCAGTATGTCGGAGAGTTTCCACGATGGCGGCGTCTTCTTGTCGATACGCGCGATAAGACGCCATTTACAATCCCATTCCGCCCATTCGGGACCCCAGATGAGGGGATCATACCCCGTCGACAAATCTACAACCTGATCCAACGTGACCTTGTAGGCCGCTAGTGTCGCTGGCGGAGTAATTGAAGCTCCCTGGCGATATTCATCGAGAGCCGTCTGCGGCGCGCGCGAGAGATAAAGCGCTTCGATCCCGGGTCGATTGAACCTACCTCCGTCAATCGCCGCACCGGCGCCGCTTACCGGAACATATGCCCATCTCGGCGTCAGGTAGCGATGGAAGACCTCGTCCGGCCCAATGCGGACGAGCTTCATCCGCGCGCGCCGTTTTCCAAGTCGCGGAGATAGCTCAACACTGCTTCAAAATGCCCTTCGGCCACCAATTCGGCTGCGGTCTTGTGATCGTATTCGGCGATCGGCTCGTTTCGATACCAGTAAATTGCTTTGCTAATATCTCCGGTGAGCGTCGCCGCGGCCGTGATCGCCTTGATCATTTCGCGCATCCGGCTTTGCAGTCGCTCAGAGGCCGGATTGCGAAGCGTGTTTCGGTGAACACCCGTCAGATCGGCCAGGTTCGTCACCTGGACACCAAGCGCTTTTGAAAAGCGTTTTGGTGAAATGTAAGGTGTGCGAGGTTCCTGAAGGCTCTCCACGAAGCCCGACACCATGGCGGCCTGCGTATTCTGAGCGATTGTCATCGGTCTTCTCCAGCGCTTGTGATGACACTTGTCTGCACAATATGTGCACATCTCTTTGCATATCAAGTGCCGATTGCCTCGGTCAGCGCTCAGATCAAAGAAAGTAGCCATCAACGGCGACGGAATTCTCGCCTTCTCGAAATGCCAAATACGAAGCGTCTGCTACGTCAACCCTGTCGGCGTGAGCTTCGCCAGCTCACTACCGACAGGGATGCGCCATTAGAGCCAGGTCTAGGC
>NZ_RZTI01000281.1:0-1208 GCF_003997275.1 Mesorhizobium sp. M6A.T.Ce.TU.002.03.1.1 | reverse complement strand
GGCGAAGTCGAGGACGCCATCGTCGGCGCCGGCACCATTCTGGACGCCCGCCAGTTCGGCGAGGCGGCGGCAGCCGGCTCGAAGTTCATCGTCAGCCCCGGCATCACCCGCGAGCTTCTGGCGGCGGCGAAGGACAGCGACGTGCCATTGCTGCCCGGCGCCATCACGCCCGGCGAGATCATGGCCGCCCGCGAGGCGGGCTTGCGTTTCCTGAAGTTCTTCCCGGCGGAACAGTCGGGCGGCATCGCCTCGCTCAAGGCATTCGCCTCGCCGCTCGCCGATGTCAAATTCTGCCCGACCGGCGGCATCACCGGCAAGAACGCCGCCGACTATCTGAGCCTGCCCAACGTCATCTGCGTCGGCGGCTCCTGGGTGGCGCCGGACGATTTGGTCAAGGCCGGCAAGTGGGATGAAATCGAAGCCCTGGCGCGAGCCGCGAGCAAGCTCGGGCGGTAGAGACACTTTCAACCCAAGTGGATTGGCTGCATTGCCGGCGGCATTCCTGTTTTGCGGACAGCAAAATGCCGCGCGGATTGCCCGGCGCGGCTTTTGTAATACTTGGTCGATCCGCTATTTGGTCTGAAAGCGGGCGACCGACAGGAACTTGACGGCATTGCCGGTGAACCGGTTGGCGTCGGCCATCTGATCGTTCGGCTGGAAGCCCGCGGTGTAGACCTCGCTCGGCGGCGTGTGCACGATATTGTAGGCATAGCGCGGCGCCGTCGTTGCGCTGGAGACAGTGGCGACATTCTCGCCGCTGTTCAACGCCCAACGCGCGGCCTTCGGCTCGGCGGCGACCACCACGGACTTGGGACCAGGCTTCAGGTCCCGGGCGGTTGCTCTGGCTGCCTTGCGGGTGGTTTTCACACCCGCACCGATCGCCGCAGCCGGATCGGAGCCGGCCGGGCGGGCAACGACAGCCTCGCGCGGCGAAGCAGCATTGACGTTCGCCGCGTCGCTGAGGACCGAGCTCGGCTGGGAGAGCGAGGCGACCTGGTATTCGTCGGTTGCACTGACCCGCTCGAGGACGGCCTTGACCGCGTCGGGTTGGATCTGGTCGGGCTGGGCCAAGTCAGGTTGAGCCAAGTCGGGCCGCGCCGACGGCAGCACCGAGAACGCATCGGTAGCGGTCTTGCCGTGCCCGGCCGTGTCCGCCAGCGCCAAAAGCACATCCTTGTCCTGCGGCGCAAGGTCGGCCGCTGCAAGGT
>NZ_RZTI01000280.1:0-1222 GCF_003997275.1 Mesorhizobium sp. M6A.T.Ce.TU.002.03.1.1 | reverse complement strand
CCCCCACTCTTGAGCGCCTTGTAGACGGCTATGCCGGCGGCGAGGTCTTCAAGGGCCGCGCCGACCGATTTGAACAGCGTGATCTCACCGGGGCTCTGCCGGCCCTTCTTCTGGCCGCGCGCCAGTTCATGCAGATCGGCGACGATGGCTTGCGCCTTCAGCACGCCCGAGGCCAGTGGTTGGACGATGTCGCCCGCCTCCTTGGTGGCGCCGGCCCGGGTATCGACATAGACGCGGGCACGCGCAATCGCATCGTCGTCGCTTTCGCGCATATCAGGCGTGAAGCCGCCGACCAGATCGACATGGGTTCCCGGCTTCAACAGCGCGCCCTTGATCAGCGGCGTGGTCGTGATCGTCGCCGACGAAACGATGTCGGCCTGGCCGAGTTCGGCGTCGAGATCGCTCGCGGCGGTGGCGGCAAAACCCTCGGCGCGCAATTTCGCCGCGACCTTCTCGGCATTGGCCGGCGTGCGGTTCCAGATGCGGATCGTGGTGATCGGCCGCACCGCCGAATGCGCCTTGGCGAGGAACGGCGACAGCGCGCCGGCGCCGACCACCAGCAGCCGTGAAGCGTCCTCGCGGGCCAGATAGGAGGCGGCCAGCGCCGAGGCGCAGGCCGTGCGCCACTGCGTCAGCCGCTGGCCGTCAATCATGGCTTCGGGCTCGCCCGTCGCGCCGTCGAGCAAGAGGTAAAGCCCCATCACCGCCGGTTTGCCTACGGCGTTGTTGTCGGGCGACACCGTGACGATCTTGACGCCGATATGGCCGTCTGCCGAAGTGCCGGCCGCATTGAAGTCGGTCCAGGCCGGCATCAGGAGCAGGGTCGAGGCCGCGCCGTCGGGCCGTTCGACTGTATGATGATGCCTGACTGGTTGCACCGCGCCATCGCGAAAGGCCGCGCGCAGCGTCTCGACCAGTCCGGGAAAGGTCAGTGCATGGTCGACCTCGGCCGCCGAAATGGTCAGCATGGGGAAACTCCACAGAGAGAAATACGCCTCGGCATGACCCCGAAAATCGGAACCGATTTTCGGAAAAGATCATGCGCAAATCACATGGAACAGCGCCCTTTGCGCGTCAAAAAAAGACGCGCGGCGCTGTATTGGCTCAGCTCGTCGGCTTCGGCAAGGCCGGGCCCTGTGGTGCAGCCGGTGCGCGGCTGACCGCCTGGCGCAGGTTCTCGGCTTCGACACCGCGCTGGCGCGCCAGCTTGCGATAGCGGCCC
>NZ_RZTI01000027.1:0-57542 GCF_003997275.1 Mesorhizobium sp. M6A.T.Ce.TU.002.03.1.1 | reverse complement strand
TTTCGGCCATCAGCGCCTCGCTCCACCCTTACAGCGCCCGCCCCTCCCAGCTTCAGTCCTTCTCCCGCTCGGCCGCGACCAGGATCTCGACAAACCTCGTCACCTTGGGGCGGCCGGAAGCGCGCGGCGGGGTAGACCGTGTAGATGCCTCCGGAGGGAGGGCGCCACTCGGGCAGGATGTGGACGAGCCGCCCTGAGGCCAGCTCATCCCGCACCAGGAAATCCGCCGACAGGCCGGCGCCGGCGCGGACGGCCGCCAGCACTGCCGGCGTTGCTTCGATGGCGATCGTGGCCTGCATGCGCATAGGTAGCCGGCTCATTCAAAGCCGTGTCGTCGGTCAAAAGCGAGAATGCCGGTCCACCTCTGCCACGGCGGTCATCCGGTGACCGGCGTGCGGTTGACGAATCGTCGAGAAGCCTTTCGACAATCGGCGCCGGAACCTTTTTTGTTTTAGAATGTTCTAATGCTTCGGCTGCATTCCGTTTCGCGTGGAATTCAGGCCCGCGAACCAAAGATGACCGCCGATTGGCAATCGTCTTTGGGAGGGACGTGACATGCCCTTGCGTTTCAACGGTACAGCAACAATTTTCGCTCTGCTCCTGTCTTCAAGCTTGATCCCCGCCGCGGCTCAAATGAGCGCGAAAGAGAAAATAAGCGGGAAGGATTTCGACAACGCTGCCGCCGAGCAGGCCAAGCGCTATCTCGAGGAAGGTCGCGAGACATTCCGCTTCGACACCTTCGGCAGCGAGGATTTCTGGGGCGGCAAACTTAAACTCCACGAGGCAATCGCAGGTGAGAAGCTGGGCGGCACGGGACCCGGCCTGAGCCCACAGAAAGCCCTCGAACTCGGCCTCAAGGTCGATGTGAACGCCATTCCCAAGGATGTGGCCGATGCGCTCAACAAGGGCGCGGTCGACCTCGCAGATCCCGCGAGCACGCTTGTCCTGCTGAGAGCCAATGCCGTTGTCGGGGTGACCGGGTTCTTCGCCGAGGACGGAAAGACGCTGACTTCGGTGGGCATCCAATGCGCGGTGTGCCATTCAACCGTCGATGACGCCTATGCGCCCGGGATCGGACAACGGCTGGACGGCTGGCCCAACCGTGACCTGAATATCGGCGCGATCGTTGCCCTCGCACCTGATCTCACGGCGTTCACCGAGATGCTGCAGATATCCGAAGCGGAGGTGAAGAAGGCGGTTGAGGCGTGGGGTCCCGGGAAGTTCGATGCCGAACTGAACCTCGATGGCAAAGCATTCCGGCCGGACGGCAAGACGGCCGCCACGCTCAATCCGGCGGCATTCGGATTGGCCGGTGTAAACAACCACACATGGACCGGAGCCTGGGGCACGGTGAGCTACTGGAACGCTTATGTGGGCAATCTCGAGATGCACGGGAAAGGCGTGTTTTACGATCCGCGCCTTGATGACGCCGAGAAGTATCCGGTCGCAGCACGAACGAAGCAGGGCCACAAGCAGGACAAGCAGGACCGGATTACGGCCAAGTTGCCGGCGCTCCATTTCTATCAACTTTCGCTGCCGACACCGAAACCGCCGGAGGGCGCCTTCGACAGCGCCGCTGCGGAGAAAGGAGAGGTTCTCTTCAACGACAAGGCCAAATGCGGCACTTGCCACGTGCCACCGCTCTTCACGGAACCGGGCTGGAACCTGCATACCGCCGACGAGATAGGGATCGATGATTTCCAGGCGATGCGATCTCCGGACGAGCGCTACCGGACGGCATCGCTGCGAGCCCTTTGGGACATCGAGAAAATTCACAAGGGCGGTTTCTACCACGATGGGCGGTTCGCCACACTCGATGACGTTGTCGAGCACTATGACGGTCATCTGAGCCTTGACCTAACCGATCAGGAAAAGAGTGATCTGATCGAATACCTGAAGTCGATTTGACCCGGCAGGCTTGAGCGAAGACCATCCCTCCAACAACGCGCGTGACATTTCACAGCGCGCTCCCCTCCCCGACCAAACCCTCCTTCTGCTCAGCCGCAATCAGCATCTCAACAAACCTCGTCACCTTGGGCGGCCGGAAGCGCGCGGCGGGGTAGACCGTGTAGATGCCGCCGGAGGGCAGCTGCCATTCGGGCAGGATGTGGACGAGCCGCCCTGCGGCCAGCTCATCCCGCACCAAAAAATCCGGCAGCACCGACAGGCCGGCGCCGGCGCGGACGGCCGCCAGCACTGCCGGCGTCGCGTCGATGGCGATCGTTGCCTGCATGCGCACGGCCTCATGCTCGGCGTCGCCGCGCGAAAATTGCCATAGCAGCGGTTCGCGCAGCACCATGTTGGCGACGAAGGGTAGCCCGGCAAGGTCTTGCGGTTCGCCGGCCGTGAAGCGCCCGGCAAACTCAGCGCCGCACACCATGAATTGCCGGAAGGTGCCGATCCGTCGCGCCTGCAGGCTGGAATCGGCCAGCCAGCCGACGCGGATCGCCACGTCCATCCCGCCGGAAGCCAGGTCGATCGTCTCGTCGCCCAGAGTCAGCTCCACCCGGCAGGCGGGATAGCGCGCGCTGAAGGCGGCGACCACCGGCACCACCGCCGACGTGCCGTAGTCGTTGGGCGCCGCAATGCGCAGTGTGCCGGTCGGCTCGGTGGCCGCCTGCGCGAGCTCGTCGAAGGCATCCTCGGCCTGCTGCAGGACTTGTAGGCAGCGGGCATGGAATGTCCGGCCGGCTTCGGTCGGATGGACACGCCGCGTCGTGCGGATCAGCAGCGTCGTTCCGACATCGCGCTCCAGCCGCGCCACCTGCTGGCTGACGACCGCCTTGGTGATGCCCAGCCGCTCGGCGGCCCGCGTGAAGGAGCCGGCATCGACCACCGCGGCGAAATAGGCCAGCCGGTTCAGGTTCATGCGTGGCTCATGGCAAATGCGACCTCATTGTCAGGCAATGGCATACATTACGTCTATTTTGTTGGCCTTCAATACGCATTCTACCTTTGCCATCTTCCTAAGATCGAGGCTGCGCGGGAGCCGCCCGAAGTCGGCATTTTCAAACCCCAGGAGACGTCCATGTTCACACGGAGAGCCATCATGAAAACCACCCTCGCCGCCGGCGCCGCCGCCGTCTTCGCTCCCGCCGGGCTTGGCCATGCAGCTGGCGGACTTTCCTGGAAACATTTTCCGGCTGGGGAAAACGGCTTCTTTCGCGCCCCCGTGCTGATCACCGGCGCCTCCGAGGCGCTGCTGATCGACGGCGGTTTCACCTACCCCGACGGCCGAGCCGTGGCCGAGGCGACCAAGGCGACCGGCAAGACGCTGACCACCATCTATGTCAGCCAGTCCGACCCGGACTATTATTTCGGCCTCAAGCCGATCAAGGAGGCTTTCCCGCAGGCACGGGTGATCGCCGCAGCCGAGACGGTGGCCGCCATCAACGGCAGCGTCGACAAGAAAATCGCCGTTTGGGGGCCGCAGCTCAAGGAGAACGGCCCGCAGGCGCTCGCCGATATCGTCATCCCCGAAGTGTTCGACGGTAAGACGCTCACCGTCGATGGCGAGGCCATCGAGATCGTCGACGCGGAAGGCCTCGCCAACCGGCGCTATCTCTCGGTGCCGTCGCTGAATGCGGTGTTCGGCGGGGTGATGATTTTTTCGGGCGTGCATGTCTGGACCGCCGACACGCCGAGCAAAGAACAGCGCGCCGCCTGGCTCGCCAATCTCGAAAAGATCGCTGCCGCCAAGCCAGAAATCGTCGTGCCCGGCCACATGACGCCGCAGGCCGCCACCGACCTGTCGGGCGTTGAGCACACCAAGGCGTATCTCATTGCCTTCGAGGAAGAACTGGCCAAGGCCAAGGACGCGGCCGCGCTCAAGGGCGCCATGGAGGCCCGCTTCCCCGGCCTCGGCATGGGCGTCGCGCTCGACATCGGCTCCAAGGTCGCCACCGGCGAGATGAAGTGGGGCTGAGGGCGGCAATCTTTCCTTCTCCCCTTGTGGGAGAAGGTGGCCGCGAAGCGGTCGGATGAGGGGTGCTCCAGCTTGGCAAGGACGGCGCTCCGTCCAACAACCCTCATCCGGCTCGACGCTGCGCGCCGATCCACCTTCTCCCACAAGGGGAGAAGGCAAGGGGCGAGGGGCGGCGCAAAGCTGGAGTGATTGCCCTTCGCGGTCGCTCAAACGCCCCTCACCCAATGTTCTGAATCCGCCCCCAGGTGCTCTTGGTTCCCCAGATGCCGGAGCGTAGCGCCTCGAGCTGCACGATCTGGCTGTGGTCGACGAACAGATTGATCTCGTTGCCGTAGTTCTTGACGTACCATTCGAAGACCGCCGGGTCGGCGGCTTCGAACATCACCTTCTCCAGCTCGAGCTCGTTGATGATGCGGGCCACCACGTCGGTGCGCCAGGAGGTCACGTTTTCGGTGATTCCTTCACTCTCGATCATGATGATGTCGGCGCCGGCATCGAGGGCGCGCCTGGCCTGTGCGACCAGCCAGCCGACATCCCTGGTGCCTTCGGCTTCGAGCTCCTTGGCCGATGTGTCGCCACCGGCCCCGAACTGGATTCCGAGCTCCGGCTTGGCCTTGAGCCCGGCCTTTTTCACGGTTTCGACCAGGCGCAGCAGCGCTTCCGTGGGCAGGCTGATAAAGCCGGTGGAGATCTCGATCACGTCGAACCCCAGCGCCTTGGCTTCCTCGATGTAGCGGTCGACGGCGTCCGGGCCGAAGCGGAGGACATTCTCGATCCAGCCGCCCGTCGACACATAGGCATCGTGATCATGCGCAAGCTTGTTGATGGATTTCACCGCTTCGGGCGGCATCAGGGCGAATGATCCGCCGGCAAACTTGATGCCGTCGATCCAGTTGCCCATGATTTCCAGTACGTCGGCCAGATGGCGCGGCCCATAGGCGCTGTAATAAGGCCCGCGAATCTCGGTCAGGCCGGTCTTGCGCGGCTTGGAAGAGCGTGCGGCGCGCGGGATGAAGGAGAAGGCTGTGTCGGGCATTTCTGGCCTCGGCGGTCGGTTCTCCTGCGTTAACGATTTGGCCCGCGATCCGATCCCGCGCAAATTGGGCTGGAACCCTTGGCGTCACTGGTTGTTGGCGGGAAGGAGGTCTGGGATGCCGCAGATCGCGAACAATGCCGCCGCCCGAAGCAGCGCAAAACTGTTCCTGTGCGGCGACGTGATGCTCGGGCGCGGGATGGACCAGATCCTCGCCAATCCGGGCGACCCGCACCTGTCCGAGCGCTATGTCAAATCGGCGACGACCTATGTCGAGCTTGCCGAACGCATCAATGGCCCGATCCCTAGAAAGGTCGACGATGCCTATGTCTGGGGCGATGCGCTCAGCGAATTGGAGCGTGAAGCTCCCGATGCGCGCATCATCAATCTCGAGACCAGCATCACAACCAGCCTGTCCTTGGCGCCCAAGGGGATCAATTACAAGATGAACCCGGCCAACATCGGCTGCCTGGCGGCGGCGCGGGTTAGCTGCTGCGTGCTCGCTAACAACCATGTGCTCGACTGGGATGAGCCTGGCCTCGTCGAAACCCTCGGCACACTCCGGCATGCCGGCCTCGCCTATGCCGGGGCCGGCCTTGACGCGGACGAGGCGGCGGCGCCTGCCGCCATCGAACTGGCCGGCGGCGGCCGCGTGCTCGTGTTCGGCTTCGCGCTCGAGACGAGCGGCGTTCCAGCTTCATGGGCAGCCGGAGCCTACAAGCCAGGGATCAATCTGCTGGCGGATGTCTCTGCCCGGTCGCTCGCGCAGATCGCCCGATCCGTGGAGGCCATAAAACAGCCCGGCGACCTCGCGGTGGCCTCGATCCACTGGGGCGGCAACTGGGGCTACGAAGTCCCCGCGGAAGAACGCGCGCTTGCCCATGCTCTTATCGATGTTGCAGGTTTCGACGTCGTGCATGGGCACTCCTCCCACCATCCCAAGCCGATCGAAATCCATGACGGCCGGCTGATCCTTTATGGATGCGGTGACTTCCTCACCGACTATGAGGGAATTACGGGCTACGAAACCTTTCGCGGTCAACTTGCGCTGATGTACCTGCCGCGGCTCGCGATACCGGACGGCACGCTTGTTTCGCTCGACGTCGTGCCGTTCCAGCTCCGCAAATTCCGGCTAAACCGCGCCTCGCCCGAAAATGCCGTCTGGCTCGCGGCTATGCTCGAGCGCGAGTGCTCGCCTTTCGGCACTCATGTGGCGCTCGATAACCGTCTCACTGTCCTTTGGTGAAGCGCCTGCGGTTAGCAGCCAGCGATACTAATTTTCAAGCCTCTCCGGCCGTCCTCGGCCAAGCGCACCGTCGGCGCGGGCCTGCAGGTAGGCATAGATGTCGTCGATGTAGGGTGCGACGTTGGGATCGTCGGCGAAGCCCTTCATCACCGAAGGGCCGATGCGCACGCCGTCGCGAACGTTGCGGCGGAAGACCTCGATGGTGGGCAGCCGGTCGACAAGGGCCGAGGCGAACGTCGAGCCCATGCCATCGGGGCCATGGCAGTGATTGCAGCTGCCATGGTAGCGACGGAAGCCGTTGTAGGTTCGCGCGTCGACCTTAGCGCCGACAACTTCGTAGAACTTGCCCGCGGCCAGCTCAGCTTGCGAAGGCGCGCCGAAGCCGGCGGCAACGGTAAAGACGACGACAGACGGGATGAGCCATGGAGACATCGCCAAGGACGCGCGTGCGAAGAGTGACTGACTTCGACTAATCGCCGCTGCGCGCTGTCGCGAGCGCAAGCGAAAATCCAAAATAGTTGGAACCGTGCGGATTTTCGCTGGGTTTGGCGCGCCTCCGCTCATCCCAAACATTCGCGCCACTTCTCGAAACGTCTCAGTCGAAATTGGCCGGCGACGAGAACGGCCGATTGGCGTCGACAACGAAGATGGCCAGCTCATCGAGATCGTTTGTGCCGGCGTTGAACACCTCCATCGGCGTGTCGGCCCCGTGTCCGACCATCGTCGTGCCGGCTTCGGCATAGGCCACCCCGTGGGGTGTTCTCTGGCCGAGCTTGCCGGCCAGCACATAGAAGGCCTCCGGTCCCGGATGTGTATGGATCGGCGTCTTGACGCCGGGTGATCCACCGGCGCGGTTGACGCGCAGCAAATACTCGCTTGCGCTGATCGGAGGGACCGGTCCGATCTCGACGACCTTGGTTCCGCCGGTCGTAGAGCCATCCTTCGGTCCAAGCGTGAACAGCCAGACCTTGCCTGCGACCTCCGCCGCAAGCGAGGTCGGGCCCGCAGCGCTTTGGGCCTGCGCCAGCGTTGGGAAATTTTCCAGCCGCCAGTACAACGGTCCGGAAGGCAGTTCCCTCACCTTTTTCTCAACCACCGGCTCGACGGCGAATTTGCCGTCTGCGGGCATTGAGGCTGACGTCGTCAGTCCGAAAGCACACAGTGAGAACATAAGCAGGCCAATACGGCGGGCGCTGAGGGAATGCCGCTTCATGGTTGGTCCTCCTATCGATGCAACGTGCCCCGGATTGCGGTTGGTCGGCGGCTACGATGATGCAGCCAGCGCCGCCGCAACGCGCCTGCCCCCGGATCGCTCGACGGCGGTCATCAGTCAACGGCGAGCTTCGGAGAAGAAACCACGATCCCGTCTATCGGATGCGGGCTGACGACAAGCTTACCGCCAACGCGCAATATCTCGACGATCTGGTCCGACTCTCCCAGCTTGCCTGGCACCGAGAGCGCGACCTTCTGATTCTCGGTCAGTGTCGCCACGAAACGCACGGGCAAGCCAGCCTCGCCCTGCGCAATTGTGGTGACCACCCGATAGCCGTCCTCCTCCGGCGTGTAATAGACGACACCAAGAAAGCCGGCGAGATCGATGCTTTCGGCCTTCATGGCTCCAAGCTCGCCGGCATGCGCGGGCATCGCCGCCATGCAAAATGCTGCAAAAGCAATGTACTTGTACATAATGCTGCTCCATCCCGAATTGTCCGGGCCGAACCCGGCTCAAGGTTTCAGCAATAGATGTCGCGCGCCGTGATAGTCGGCGCACGCAGGCAGAATTCTTGATTAGTCCCCCCGGCTGCATCACTGTGGCGAAGGCTCGCGAGCCGGGAACGGCGCTGAACCCCACTGGTTGTCACAGTTCCGTGTGACCTTTTCTTCTGGGGCGCAAGCATTTCACTGCCCGGTTGCTTGCGCATCCCCTGTTTGGGGGAGATAATCGGAATTTAAGCGATCGCTAAAGTTTGGAGAGGCGAGAGCACTGTGAGAGCGCGCGGCTTTCCGCGTCGGACGCGCTGTCGACATGCGGGGGGCCGTCGATGGCCAAGGCATTGTCGCATCATGAGCTGTCGAAGCTGATCGGCTCGATCTACGATTGCGCACTCGACCCGGAGCGATGGGAGCACGCGCTTGCCGGGATCAGGGATGCGCTCAACGCCCAGACAGCGGTCCTGCACCTTGACGACCTCACCAACGACCGGCTGCTGATCCACAGGACCGTGGGAATAGAGCCATACTGGCTGGAGCAACAGGCGAAACACATCCCCGAGATCCATGCTCGGCTGATCGAGGATCTCGCGACATGGCCTTCACTCGAAATGCCGCATGTGGTCTCACGCCATATCCCTCAAACCGCCGTGGAGACCTCCCGATATTTTCAGGAGTGGCTGAAGCCGCAAGGCCTGGTCGACATCATGTCGTTCTTCCTGATCCACACCCCTACCCGTCTTGCCGGCTTCGCCGTTGCCCGACATAAGCGGCAAGGCCTTATCACCGAGCGCGAAATCAAGCTTGGCGGACTGTTGCTGCCGCATATGCGCCGCTCCGTGATGATCAGCAACATGCTCGACATGGGCACGATCGAGCGCGCACGGGTGGCCGAAGCGCTCGATGCGCTCACATGCGCCGTAGTCCTCACCAATGAACGTGGCGCGATCCTGCACGCCAACCACGCGGCCAAGCACATGCTGCGGAGCGGCGGCCCGGTCCAGGATGTCCATGGCATACTGCAAGCGAAGATCCCGTCGGCTTCCAGGGAGCTTCACAGCGCCATCATGCTTGCGGCTCAGGATGATGCGAGCATCGGCAAGACAGGGCTTGCCGTCCTCCTCACCGAACCCGGCCTGCCGCCCGTCTTCGCCCGCGTGCTGCCGATGGCCGGCGGCGATCTGCGCGCCGGCATGGATCCCGCGGCGGTAGCCGCGGTGTTCATCGGCAATGCACCAGACGAGCATGACGCCGCCGACATGCTGGCGAGAGCCTTTGGGCTTACGCTGGCCGAAACCCGCGTGCTTGCCAGCCTTCTCGCCGGGCACACCCTGGCCGAGACCGGCGCCAGCCTTCACATTGCCAGCACGACCACGAAGACGCATCTCGACAATATCTTCCAGAAGACCGGCGTCTCCCGTCAGGCCGATCTGATGCGCCTTGTCATGCAGATCGTTCCGCCCGCGGGGCAGCCTGTTCCCTGAACTACAGTCATTCACCGCTTTGGATACAGGTATCCAACGCCGCGGATCGTCTTGATCAGCTCCGGCTTGGCCGGGTCCTTTTCGAGCCGGCGGCGCAGCCGCGTGATACGGCTGTCGATGCTGCGGTCGAAGGGCTCGTCGCCCCTGGGTGGCGCAAGGTCGAGCAATTCGTCGCGACCAATGACCTGGCCGGCCCGGGTGGCGAAGGCGGCCACCAGATCAAGCTCCATCGGCGTCAGCGGAATGGCCACGCCGTTGGCGTCGACGAGGTTTCTCGCGCGGGCGTCAAACACATAGGTTCCGAAGGCGAAATGCCCGGCCGGCAAAGCGTCGGCATTGTTCAATCCCTTCGGCCTGCGCCTGCGCAACACCGCGGCGATCCTGGCTTCCAGCTCGACTGGTGCAAAGGGCTTTGCCAGATAGTCGTCCGCGCCGACCTCGAGACCCGCCACCTTGTCGAAGACCGAATCGGCGCCGGTCAGCATCAGGATGCCGGTGTCGTGATGCTCGCGCAGCCAGCGGGCCAGGCTAAAGCCGTTCTCGCCCGGCATATTGAGGTCGAGCACGACAAGATCCGCCTTCGCCGCCGCGATCGTCTCGCGCAATTCGGCACCGCCGGATGCCGTGCGCATGCGGTAGCCTTTCGCCTGCAAATAGTCGGCGATCATGAACGCAACGTCGGTCTCGTCGTCCACGACAATGATGTCGGCCATGCGTTCCCCCGCGGCGAGCGACGCTCCAAACCTACAGGGCGCATTAACCCCGGGTCAATGTGCCCTGTCTGCTGCCGATTTCGGGCTGGTTCGACACAATTGAAACAATAGAGGCCGGGAGATTCGGTTCGCGGCATCTTCGTGAAACATCCCGCGGTTATTTGTCGAACGTCCCAGGCGGATGGCCGAGCAGGCGGCTTGACAGGCCGCGGGCCGTTCAGTCCATTGGCCCGCACGGAACAGCAACCGTCGTGACGGCGCATCCGTCTGTGGAGACCTCGCGTGACGACCTCCTCGAAGCTGTCCAGGCATTACGCGTCGTTGATGGCGGCCTGCGTTTTGCCTCTCCTCCTGCTTGTCGCCGGCATCGGCCTCTACCAGTTCTACACCCTGCAACAGTCATTTTTTCCCTATTCGATCATTTTGGTCGGGTTGCTTGTCTCGGCATTCGCTTTGCACCGAATGCTTCTGAGGGAGGTCGTCGGCCCGGCGATCTCGCTTGTCGAGCATGTCCGCTCCGGCGCCGCCGGCGAAAGCACCGACCCCGGGGCCGCGATCAAAACCTCGGCGCTTTGGCAGCCCTGGATAGACATGGCTTCGAGCATCTTCGCCGAAAACCGCAGGGCGCTGCGCGAGCTGGCCGACAGTGAGCAGCGCTACCGCAATGTTGTCGAGGCGCAGACGGAATATATCATCCGGGTCGCGCCCGATGGGCGCATGAGCTTCGCCAATGACGCCTACTGCCGCCTCGTCGGCAGGACGCGTGAGGAGTTGCTGAGCCCGGACTGGCACTATTTCAACTCGTTTTCCGCCGATTTCGGCAGCTTCGACGAGATCATCGGTCGAGTGACCCCGGAACGGCCGGTTTGCGAAGTGGAAGAGACCGGCACCCTGAGCGATGGCCGCAAGGTCCACATTCATTGGACCGATCGCGGCATCTTCGACGCCAGCGGCAAGCTCATCGAAATACAGTCGATCGGACGCGATGTTGCCGAGCAGAAACTCGCCCGTCAGGCACTCGAGGCCAGCGAGCAGCGCTACCGCAGCGTGGTCGAGCTGCAGACCGAGTTCGTCGTCCGGATGTCGCCGGAGGGTCATTTGAGCTTCGTCAACGACGCCTATTGCCGGGCGTGCCGGATGACCCGTGAACAGCTTCTCGACCCGTCCTGGTGCGAACTCGATGTGCTGCCGCCCGACGAACGGCGCAGGTTCCTGGACCACCTTGCCCGCCTCACCCCGCAGGCGCCGGATGCCAGCATGGAACTTCTCAATGCGATGCCGGATGGCGTGCGCCGATGGCTCGCCTGGAACGATCATGGCATTTTCGACAGCGACGGGCGCCTTGTCGAAGTGCAGTCCGTCGGCCGCGACATCTCCGACCGCGTCCTGGCCGAGCAAGCCAGAATTGAAGCCGAGAAACTGTTGGCCGAACGGGAGGCGCAGTTTCGCGCCATAGCCGAAGGCGTGCCGCTGCCGATCACCATCTCGGCAATAGAAGGCCCCGAAATCCTGTTCGTCAACGAGCCGGCGCGCAGGACGCTCGGCATCGAAGTCGGCCAGACCGGAGCCGAAGCGACGTCGACCTGGGAAGACCTCTCGCGGCGAGACCATCTCCTGCGGCTGTTGCTGAGAGACGGCATCGTCGATGCATTCGAAGCCGGCATGACCAATATGCAAGGCTCAAGAATGGATACGTTGGTTTCGGCGCGGCTGATCACGCAGGCCGGCCGTTCGGCCATGCTTGCCGCCGTCACCGACATTACCCGCCAGCGCGAAGCCGAGGCGGAGATCGCCCGCCAGCGCGAAACGCTGTACCAGTCGGAAAAGCTCTCCGCTCTCGGTTCGCTGCTGGCCGGCGTGGCGCACGAACTCAACAATCCGCTGTCGGTCGTCATCGGCTACAGTTCGATGCTAAAGGAATTCTCGACGGACAAGGCGACAGTGGGACGCGCCGACAAGATCCACGCGGCGGCCGAGCGATGCTCGCGAATCGTCCGCACCTTTCTGGCGATGGCCCGCAAAAAGCCGCCGACACGGGGCGCCGTCGACATCAATGAAGTCGTGGTCGCTTCGCTGGAGCTCGCCGCCTACAGCCTGCGTTCGGCTGGGGTCGAGATCCGCACCGAGCTGGCGGAACCGCTCCCCAATATCTGGGGTGATAGGGACCAGCTTCATCAGGTCATCACCAACCTGGTGGTCAATGCGCAGCAAGCTCTGCTGCAGGTTCCGCACCCGCGGCGGCTGACCATCGTCACGTCAGGGGAAGGCGATGCCGTCGAGGTGGTTGTCGCTGACAATGGCCCAGGCATGCCGGAGACTGTGCGCGCGCGCGCTTTTGAGCCTTTCTACACGACCAAAATGGCCGGCGAAGGCACCGGGGTCGGGCTGTCTGTCTGCCAGGGCATCGTGACGGCACACGACGGCAGCATAGAGCTGGATTCGACGCAGGGCGGCGGCGCACGGTTCACGGTCCGGCTTCCGAGCGGCAAGGCAGAGACGGCTCCTGCGCCCGAGGCTGCCGGAAGGGCGCCGCCTGCGCCATCGGCGGCACGAATTCTGGTGGTCGACGACGATGCCGACATTGCCTCGATGATCGCCGAGATGCTGCGCCGCGACGGCCACGACGTCACCATTGCCGACGATGCGAATGCCGCCCTCAAGGCTGTGCGCGCGGATGGAATCGATCTGTTGATCAGCGATATACGCATGCCCGGCCTCGACGGCCCCGGCCTCTATCGCGCGCTGGAGCAACTGCGTCCCGGACTCGCCAATCGGCTTCTGTTCGTGACCGGCGACACGCTGGCGCCCGAGATCGATCGCTTCATCGGCGAGACGGGCGCGCCGGTGATCGAGAAACCACTCGATCCGCAGACCTTTCGGAGGCTCGTGATGGAGCGCCTGAGGGCGATGGAGACCAGCGCAATGGAAGAGGCTAAAGCGTGACAAAACAGAAATTGCTCATTGTCGACGACGAAGCGCCCTTGCGCGAGATGCTGTCGGATTACCTGCTCATGCACGGCTTCGACGTTCGATCCGTTCCGGATGGGGCGGGAATGCTGACCGAACTCGATCGCTTTGGCCCCGACCTCGTCATTCTCGACGTCAATCTCGTCGGCGAAAGCGGCTACGACCTCGCCCGCGAAATCGCCAAGGGCAGCCGCGTCGGCATCCTGATGCTGACCGCGGTCGGAGACCTGCCGCATCGGCTCGAAGGTCTTGCCGCCGGCGCCGACGACTATATGGCCAAGCCGTTCGAGCCGCGCGAACTCCTGGCGCGTGTTAGGAGCGTCATCCGGCGCCTGGGCGAGGAAGAACAGACCCCGGAAAATCGCATCCGTTTCGGTGGCTGCATCCTCGATATGGACGGCCGCACGATGGTCGATTTGGATGGCGCCGACGTGCAGTTGACGTCCATGGAATTCGACCTGCTGTGCGTCTTCGCGCGCCATCCCCGGCAGATATTGTCGCGCGACCAGCTGTGCAGGCTGGCCCACAACCGCGACCTCGAGCCGGGCGACCGGAGCATCGACATCCGCATCACCCGACTGCGCAAGAAGTTCGAGAGCGAGCCCGACGCTCCGACCGTTCTGGTGACGGTTCGCGGCGAAGGCTATGTCTACGAGCCTGCCCAGGACGACGCGCGGCGCCGGTAGATACGGCGCTTCAAAGAGGCTGAGCCGTCCAGCTGTGACGGTTCACAGCTTACGCGATCGGCTTGCGCGCCCGGCGAAATTCCCTTCGCAGGCTTCGAGCCGTGTCGCGCGCGACCGGTATGGTCCAGCGCGCGGTCATCGTCGCGATCAGCAGCCCGGCAACCGGATCGATGAAGCGGGCAATGATCGTGCCTTCCCAAATCATGGCTGTTGCGAGCGACGCGGCGATGAGCAGGTTCGACGAGAGCTTGTCCGAAAACAGACAGATTTGCGCGCGGGCCAGCGCGGAAGCGGCAGCATTGTTGCGGGCTTTCCACCGGCGCAGGATCCAGAAATTGATCGCCGCGTAGGCCCCGTTCAGGCTCATGGCGAGAACAATGCCGGGACCGTGGGGTTCGACGCCGCCGACGGTGATCCGCTGGATGGCGATGCCGGCGACGACTGCCATGGAAAAGCACATGCCGACGGCGGCCAGCCCATTGACGAGCGTCTCGGCCAGGGCTGCTCGCCGCTTGTTCATGCCCAGTTTCTTGCTGCCGCCAGCCACAACCAGGACTGAGACCAGCACCAGCATGTCCATCAGCGTCAGGGCGAGATCGGCACGGATGGTCAGCGATGTGGATGTCGCCGCCGCATATGCCGTCAAAAGCAGGCCCGGCGTGCCCGCCAGCACCGCCAGACGTGCCGTTCGGGCAGCCGTCGCCTCGCCGTTCAGTCTGTCATCGGTTTTTCGCGCAGGTTGCATCGCCAGAGATCTCCTCGTTCTGGCGTCACCGATGAGGCAGGGATGTTGCACTGATTTGCCGATTTGCCGGCTGAAGGTTTCCTTTGTGTCGCCGCACCGGGCGCACGCCGCGATTGTTCATTTGAGGGGATGCAGACGCGGGGGCGTCATGCCCGTCTGCATCACGACAAGGCGGACGTTCGCTGATCAAGCGCACTGCCCGGATCGCAACAACTGAAACAATTCGGACGGATTTCGGCATTCGTCCGAAACAGTCGGGAGCGAAAAGCCGCGCCATGGAGCGAACCCGATGGGACGGCTCCGCTGAAAACGAAAAGGGAAATCAACATGAATCGCTTCAAGACTTACCTAGCTGCTGCCTCAGCAATGGCCTGCGTCGCGGCTCCGGCTAGCGCGGCGGGCCCGGAAGGCTCCAACGGCAAATCGCTGAACGGCCTGGAGAAGAATTCGCTGACCAGTAACTCGCTCACCAGCAATTCGTTGACCAGCAACGGCCTCGGCGTCCTTGCGCTCAACGGCGTGCATGCTGACGGCATCGTTCTGGCGAAGAGTCTCGCTCCGGCCAGCAAGTCTATCGTCGACCCGAATGTCCGCTCCATCATCGACCCAAATATTCGCAGTCTACCGGCTGTCCAGCACGGCAGCGGCTCGGTGATCGATCCTAATTTCGGCAATCTGCCGGCTGTCCAGAAGGGCAACGTCCGGGCATCGACCGCAGGTAAGAAAAGCAGCGGCCTTCCGTCTGGCCAGCACGGCACCGGTAGCGGCGCCGGGACCAACCATGACCGGCCAACCCCTTCGCCGAGGCGTTGATATCCGGCGTCCGTGATCAATGGAACGGATGGCGTTGTGCTGTCCGTTCTCTTTGGCCGCGCTTCACCTGCTAGATATGCCGTCAGGAACCAACAATGTCAGCCCACAGAAACCGCCTCGTTCATATCGGCCGCCACGCGTTGGTTGCTGTCGCCGCAGCCATTTCCAGCATGGCCGCCATGCCTCCCGCCGAGGCCGGGACCGGACATGCGATCAGCTCGATCTCCGTTGTCGGCACCAGATTCGAGGTGACGACGGCAGATGGTCGCGTTGTCGCTCAGGAGGATCTCGTCGGCGCCGTTCTGACGATTGGTGGTGACGGACAGGACCGGATGCCACTGCGCATCGACGCGGTCGAGATCGATCCGAGGAACCCGGATGGCGAGATCATGCTCTACACCATGTCGGCCCGCGACGCGGCAAGCGGTGCATGGCGCAACATCTGCGAGCCGGACATCGAGGGCCGGCGCATGGGCTTTCCGCTCGGCGGCACCTGGACGCAGGATGGTCGCCATTTGCCATCCGACACGGCGTTCAGCATTACCTGCACCGGCGGCGCCCAGGCGAAATGCGTGCGCTTCGGCTATCGCCCCTGGGAAAAGTCACCGGACGGCACTTCGCTCTGGGATCATCATCAAGCATGCACCCGCATGATCCGCGCTGATTATTGCGGCGATGGCGTCGGCCATACCCGCAACGGGACGCCGATCGTCATCTATGATCGCAAGGGCATTCAGCAGGACGAGGCCGCGCCTGATATGTCGTTCGAGGCGGCCTGGAGTGCCGACGGCGCGCTTTGCGTCAGCCACACCAGAATACCCGACGTGCTCACGATGGAGGGTCTGGCGGCGATCTGCCCAGGCGTGCGGCAGCAGCCACAGATAGCGGCGTGCGAAAGCGATGCCGGGGCGCTGATCCTCAACCGTTCGATCGATCCGCGAACGGTTCAGGCCGCAGCGAAATAGTCATAGCGCGGAAGATCTGCTGGGCTTGTCGGAGTGCGGATGTCCCGAATGGTCAAACGCATGCGCTCGTTCGACTGAGGCCATCAAGCATCCGACCTTCCGCGCCACTCCCTCACCCACCCACCTGCTTGGTGCGCTTGGCCGCGTCGACCTTGGCTCGCGCCTCCACCGCCTTCTCGATCTCGCGCTTCAGCTCGTCCTTGATCGCTACCGTTTCGGCCATCAAGGCGTCGATCTTCATGAAATCGAGCACCCGGTATTTCGACACTGCCGGGCGGATCAGAATGTCGGGCCGGCTCTGCATCAGCTTGGCGGCGATGATCGACTGCATCATCAATTGCGTCGCGCCGAACATCAGGTCGACGGAGGTTGGATGTTTGCGCCCGGCTTCGGTCGGTGCGCCAACGACGTCGACGGCGATGATGATGTCGGCGTCGAGTTCGATCAAGTCGAACGGCACCGGATTGTAGATGCCGCCGTCGATCAGCAGCGTGCCGTCGCGCATCACCGGGCGGAACACCGCGGGGATAGCCGCCGAGGCGGCCAGCGCCGAGTGCAGGTCGCCGTCGTTGAGCACGGCTAGCTTATGGCCGAAGAAATCCGTCGCCGTCACCTTTAGCGGTATGGACAGTTCGGCGAAGGTTTCGGGAATGGCGTCGGGCAGGAATGCCTTGAGAATACGCTCGACATTGAACTGGCTGACCCGTAGCCCGCCTTGCAGCACCTCGGCGAAGGTGCCGGGCCGCGCCCGCCACATGCGCGTCGCCACCTCGGCGCGGCGGCTGAGGATCGAGCGCGTATAGGCGTGCATGTCCTTGCCTGTCATGCCCGACGCCATGCAGGCGCCCATGATGGCGCCGATCGACGAGCCTGAGATGGCAACCGGTCTTATGCCCAGCTCGTCCAGCGCCTCGATGACATGGATATGCGCCAGACCGCGTGCGCCACCGCCGCCAAAGGCGATGCCGAAGCTCGGGCTCATCCTTTGCCCCTCATTTGGGCTCATTCCTTCTTGGCCTCGCCGAGCTTCGGTCCGACGACCATGATGGCCGGCTCGGCGGAGAGCAGCTTTTTTGCTGCCGCCTTGACCTGATCCAGCGTCACCGCGTTGATGAGGGCGGCGCGCCGCTGCATGTAATCAATGCCGAGCTTGTCGAGCTGCAGTTCGAGCAGCGTCGCGGCGATGGCGCCGGACGAGTTTAGATTGTTGATGGCGTAGGCGCCGATCATGTATTTCTTGGTCGCGGCCAGTTCCGCTTCGGTCGGCCCCTCCTCAGCCATGCGCCTCACCACCGCGCGCACGACCGCCAGCGTCTCCGCCGCCCGGTCCGAGCGGGTCGCAGTGGTGATGGCCAGTGCGTTGGCATGCTGATGATCGACCAGGTCGGAACTGACGCTGTAGGCCAGGCCACGCTTTTCGCGCACCTCGTCGAACAGCCGTGAGGTGAAGGCGCTGCCGCCAAGAATCTCGTTCATCAGCACCGCGGCGAAGAAATCCGGCGCACTGCGCTTGACGCCGGGATAGGCCAGTTGCAGCGAAGTCTGCGGCTGATCGTAATTGACCTCGAGCTGCTGGTTGAGTTTCGGATCCGTATCGGCGACCGCGCTGAGCGCCTGGTGTTCCGGCAGGCCGCCGAAGACCATATCGAGCTTTTTCTTCAACGTCTCGGCATCGATAGCGCCGACCACCGCCACATGCAGCCCGTCGCGGGCGAAGTTCGCCTTGTGAAAGGCGATGAGATCGTCCGGTGCGATCGTGGCGATGCTTTGCCTGGTGCCCTGGTCTGGTCGTGCATAGGGATGGGTGCGGTATAGTGCTTCCAGCCATTTGCGCTGGGCGACCGTGTCGGGGTCAAGCTCGTTGGCGATGATGCCGGACAGCACTTGCGCGCGGATGCGGTCGATTGGCGCCTGGTCGAAACGCGGCTCGGTGACCGCCAGCCGCAACAGGTCGAACGCCGCGTCCCGCTGCTCGGCCAGCATGCGCATCGAGCCGTAGGTGCCGTCGCGCGCCGCTTCGAAGCTCATCTCGGCGCCGACGTCGTCCAGCTTTATCTGGAAGGCCTCGCTGTCGAGATCGCCGGCGCCCTCGTCGAACAGGCCGCTCATCAGATTGGCGAGACCTTCCTTACCAGCCGGATCCTGCGTCGTGCCGCCGTCGAAGACGAAGCGGATGGCGACGAGCGGCACGGAATAGTCCTCCACCAGCCAGGCAGTGATGCCCTTTGACGAGGTCACCTCCTGGATGCTCATGGCCGCGCGAGCGGAAAGCGCCGGCAGGACGAGGAAGAGCAGGGAGAGAAGTAAAGTGAGTACAGGTGCGACGGCACGCCGGGCCTTGCCTTCTCCCCTTGTGGGAGAAGGTGGATTGGCGCGAAGCGCCAAGACGGTTGAGGGGTGTTGGACGGAGCGCCGTCGACGCCAAGCTGGAACACCCCTCATCCGGCCGAGCTTCGCTCGGCCACCTTCTCCCACAACAAGGGGAGAAGGCAAGATCGGGCAGCGCATGAAGCTCAAGCTCATCATCAATCAATTCCCTGCCTGTGTCTGCGGCAAGAGATAGCCTGATGTCGAATGGTTGAGATTGAGGTAGCGCGCGGCAACCGCCTTGACTTCGTCGGCGGTGACCTTGCGGATGCGGCCCGGCCATTTCTCGACATCCCTGACGGTGCCGCCGGTGGCGAGCGTCGCGCCGTAGATGTTGGCCATCGAATCCTGCTTGTCGCGGGCGAAGATCATCGAGCGAACGAAACGATCCTTGGCCTTCTCCAACTCGCCTGGTGTGACGCCGTCCTTGGCGATGCGGGCGACCTCGACCTCGACTGCCGCCTGGACGTCGGCCAGCTTGGCGTCGCCGCGCGGCGCGCCATAGACGGTGAAGTTGCTGGCATCGAGCATGGTGCCCTGGAAGAAGGCGCCGGCCTCGGCGGCGATGCCTTGCTTGACGACCAGCTGCTGGTGGAGCCGGCTGCGGCTGCCGCCGCCGAGGATCTCCGCCAGCAGGTCCAGCGCTTCCGCTTCGCCCGGCTTTGCAGTGTGATAGGAGGGAACCACCCATTGCGTCGAAAAGTTCGGCACGCTGACGCGCGCGTCAGTGAGTGTCACCGTGCGCCTGGTGTTCTGTTCGGGTTCGACCGGACGGATGCGCGGCGGCAGGTCTGGGCCACGCGCAATCTTGCCATAGGTCTTTTCGGCCAGCGCCTTGACCACTTCCGGCTCGACATCGCCGGCCACCACCAGCACGGCGTTGTTGGGCGTGTAATATTTGTCGTAAAAGGCCTTGGCGTCGGTGCGGTTCAGCTTCTCCATCTCCTGCATCCAGCCGATCACCGGAATGCGGTAGGGCTGGTTCTGCCAGAGCGTGGCGTCGACCTCCTCGCCGAGCACTGCCTGCGGATTGCTGTCGATGCGGGAGCGGCGCTCCTCGAGGATCACGTCGCGCTCGGTGGCGATGACATCGTCGTTGAGGATGAGGTTGCGCATGCGATCGGCCTCGAAATCCATCATCTGCTCGAGCGCCTGCGGCACCACCGTCTCGTAAAAGGCGGTGTAGTCATACGAGGTGAAAGCGTTGTTGGAACCGCCGATGGCGGAGACGGCGCGGTCGAACGCGCCGGCGGCATGATTGGTCGTCGCCTTGAACATCAGATGCTCGAAAAAATGGGCGATGCCGGACTTGCCCGGCGGCTCATCCGCGCTGCCGATCTTGTACCACACCATATGAGTGACGATCGGCGCACGGTGATCGGGGATGACGACAACCTCCATGCCGTTGTCGAGCAGGAAATCCGTCACCTTGCCGTCGTCCGGCTTGGTGTCGGCCAGAACCGGGCCGGTCATCACGAGAGCCAGCGCCAAGAGCGTTCCGCGTAGCCATTCAGCCTGAGATGTCATCAATGGCTCCAGGTGTCATGGGGTGGGACGATAGGCGGGGATTGCGAAACAGGCAAAGTGATTTGTTCGTCATTTTCGCGCGCAAAGGCGGCCGAACTCAGGCGGCTTCGATGAAGCGGATGACGGTCTCGCCGTAGTTGCGCTCGTCGACAACCGAAAAGCCCGGCCCTGCGTCGAAGGGCGCCACCGCCGCCTCCTCGACGACGCAGAGCCCGCCGGGCGCGAGCCAGCCGCCAGCCTTGGCCGAGCGCAAGGCACGCTCGCCCAGGCCCTTGCCATAGGGCGGATCGGCGAACACCAGGCCGAACGCGGCCATCGTGCCCGCCTCGCCCAAAGCCGTGGCGTCGCGGCGGAATATCTTGGTGCGCCCGGTCAGGCCGAAGGCCTCGACATTGGTGCGGATCAGGCCGCGCCCTTCGGCCGATTCTTCGATGAAGACGCCGTAAGACGCACCGCGTGACAGCGCCTCGAGGCCGAGCGCGCCGGTGCCGGCGAACAGGTCGAGCACACGGGCCCCGTCCAGCCTATCGGGGAAGCGATGCGCCAGCACGTTGAAGACAGCCTCGCGCGTGCGGTCGGTCGTCGGGCGGATGGCGCTTGAACGGGGCGTCGCCAGCGGACGCCCGCGAAATTCACCGCCGACGATCCGCATTGCCTCCCCTTGATCCCCCAGGGCCACTGCGCGGCCGGTCGCCATCACTCTTGCCGGAATTTGGGCGTTCGCCACGCGGCTTGCCGAACGGCTTTGCGCCTCCGGGTTTTCCACCTCCCGGTCCACTGGCGGGCTTGCCATAGGACGGCTTGAACGAGGCCTTGCGTGCCTTGGTTTCGGCTGCCTTGGCGGCATCGGCCTCCGCCCTGCCTTTGCCGATCGGCCGCGCGCCTGGCGCCATCCAGACATTGGCCTTGCGCTGGCCCGGCGGCTCGATCGGGCGCTGCTCGCGTTCGGACTTCTTCCCGCCGCCCGGTCTGCCGCCAAAGCCGCCTGGCCCGCTACGTTCAGATTTGGGGCCACGCTCACCAAAGCTCTTTTCCGGCCCAAAGCTTCTGCCTGGACTTGTCGACAGCTTGCCCAGCGCCTCGTCGCGGCTGCCTTCGCGGCGCTTGCGGTTCTTGATCAATCCGCCTTCGCCGATCGGACGGCGTTCGCCGTCGCGGGTGAATTTCGGCCGCTCCGGTTCCTCTTCCCGCACCGCTTCACGCCGTACCGGCTTGTTGGAAAACGGCTTGGTGATCTCGGCGTCGAAATTGGCGCCGGACTCCTCGACCAGGCGTTCGCCGAGCTGGTCGCGCAGCACGCGGCCCTTGATCTCCAGCACATGACCCTCGGGCAGGTCGTCGAGCTGGAACGGCCCGTAGGAAATGCGGATCAGCCGTGTCACGTCGAGACCAAGCGAGCCCAGTATGTTCCTGACCTCGCGGTTCTTGCCTTCGCGCAGGCCGAGAGTCAGCCAGGCATTGGTGCCTTGCTCGCGGTCGAGCGTCGCCTCGATGGCGCCGTAGAAGACGCCGTCGACGGCGATGCCTTCGCGCAAGCCGGCGAGCGCACTTTCCTCGACCTTGCCGTGGACGCGCACGCGGTAGCGCCTGAGCCAGCCGGTGGCCGGCAATTCGAGCACGCGCGACAGGCCGCCATCATTGGTAAGCAACAGCAGCCCTTCGGTGTTGATGTCGAGCCGGCCGATGGTCATCAGCCGCGGCAGGTCGGCCGGCAGCACGTCGAAGACGGTCTTGCGGCCCTCGGGATCACGGTTGGTGGTGACCACGCCAGCCGGCTTGTGGAACAGGAACAGCCGGGTGCGCTCGATCGGCGGGATCTCCATGCCGTCGAGATGGATGATATCGCCGGGCATCACATTGAAGGCGGGCGAGGACAGCACCCTTCCATTGACCTTGACGCGGCCGGCTGCGATCAGCTCCTCTGCATCGCGGCGCGAGGCAAGGCCGGCGCGGGCCAGCCGCTTGGCAATGCGCTCGCCAGCCTCTTCCGTCGCCTCGGCGGGACGCGGGCGCGGCTTGAAACCACCGCCTGATGTCCCCGGGGGTCGATCACCGCCGAAATCGCGCTTGGGCCGATCGCCGAAGTCGCGCTTGGGGCGATCACTGAAGTCTCCCTTGGGACGGTCGAAGCGCCTTTCGCCACGCTCGCCTTCGGCAGCCGCCGGCCGGTCGCCGCGCGGCGCGTAGGGCTTGCGCGGACCTTCGCGCTTCTCATAAGGCTTGCCTTCCGGACGCGGCCCTTTGCCGAACGGCCTGTCGCCGCCCTTGAAGTCGTGCGTCGGCCGCTCGCCTTCGGCCGCCATCGGGCGGTCGCCCCGCGGCGCATATGGCTTGCGCGGCCCCTCGCGCTTTTCATAGGGCTTGCCTTCCGGACGCGGCCCTTTGCTGAATGGCCTATCGCCGCTTTTGAAGTCACGCTTTGGCCGCTCGCCATCAGCCGCCATCGGCCGGTCGCCGCGCGGCGCGTAGGGCTTGCGTGGACCCTCGCGCTTTTCATAGGGCTTGCCTTCAGGGCGCGGTCCCTTGCTGAACGGCTTATCGCCGCTTTTGAAGTCGCGCTTCGGCCGCTCGCCGTCAGCCGCCATCGGTCGGTCGCCGCGTGGCGCGTAAGGTTTTTTCGCGCCGAAAGACGGCTTACCGCCTTTGCCGGCAGCGGCGTCACGACCACGCGGGCCCGACGGTTTCGGGCCGTTCTTGCGCGGGCCTTTTTGACCCGGGAATTTCTTGTTTTTGTCGTCCATGTGGCCTTTGCTCGTTTGGGCGGGTAGATAACAGGATCGCGCCTGAGTAGCGAGGAGATAATAGGAATGGAAACCGCTTGAGGCGGCCGGATTTCATGGCGCTGGCGCTGAAAGAGGCCGAAACTGCCGCCTTGCGCGGCGAAGTGCCGGTCGGCGCGGTCATCGCCAGCGGCGATACGGTCGTTGCCAGTGCCGGCAACCGCACCCGCGAGCTTGCCGATCCCACGGCCCATGCCGAAATGCTGGTGATCCGCGAAGCCTGCAGCAAGCTGTCGAGCGAGCGGCTCACCGGCCACGATCTCTATGTGACGCTGGAGCCCTGCGCCATGTGCGCCGGCGCCATTTCCTTCGCCAGGCTGCGCCGGCTCTATTTCGGCGCCGCCGACGAGAAGGGCGGCGCTGTGGTCAACGGCGTCCGCTTCTTCGCCTCACCGACCTGCCACCATGTGCCAGACATCTACCCAGGCATGGCCGAGAGCGACGCGGCGCTGCTTCTGAAGGATTTTTTCAGGGAGCGACGCGAACCGTAGCGGCGCCAGCTTTCCCTAGCAGCTTACCACGGCAGCCAGTCGAACATGCCGCCGCTCTTGTTCTTGGCGGCCGCTTCCTTCTTGAGGCGGCGTTCTTTCTTGTACTCGTCCTCGCCGAGATCGCCCGCAGGCGCGGTGCCGGCAGCGGCGCGGTATTGCACGGGCGGCTCGCTCAGATATTTGCGGGTGTTCGGGTCGCCCTGCTTGCCTTGGGCGAGGCGGCGCTTGACCTCGGCGGCGCGGCCCTTGTCCGAATCCGCCGGAGTCCAGGCCGGCGGATGGCTGGATCCCGACTGCGCCATCGCAGCCTTGATCGCCGTTGGATCCGTCTGGACGTCATCGACGATCTGCGCCTGGTAGTCCGGATCGTCCTGATGGAGCGTGGCGTCGGCGCGCAGGCGAGCACGGCGTTGCTCCGGCGATTCGGGCCAATCGGCGCTCGCCGTCGCGATACTGTCTTGCGGCGGCGGCAGTTCCTTCTGCCCCGGCGCCGGCTTCACCAGCTCGGGACGCGGCTTGTAGTCGATCCTGTCCTTGTTCTTCGGCACGACTGAAAAAGCGCTGGTGAGATCGCCGGCAAGCTGTGCAGCGGCGGGCTTGTCGGTGCCGTAGGTCGGCGAGCCCATGCAGCCGGACAGGGCCAGGCCGGATACGACAAGCGGCGCCAGCAGCGCAACGCGCGCGCAAGTTCTTTCGGTCATGCCAAAAAGTCCCACTCTAGACAGCCTCTCGATCGCACCGGCCAAAAGGTCCGGTCCCCATCGCTTATGCTCTTCCGACGGAAATCCGGCGACAATTTGTCGTCCGGAGTTTCGCGTGTTTACCTCAACCACTCGTTAAGGGCAACGCGCGGGGGCCGATCAGCCGCCCGCCGTGGCATTTGTGCACCGATATGGCGGCTGTGCATGTCGTTATCCCAAAACCGCTCCACACTTTTGGGCGACATGCACCGATATGGCGGCTGTGCATGTCGTTATCCCAAAACCGCTTCACACTTTTGGGCGACATGCATCATATACGACCAAGCGACTTCAACTCGTGCAGCACAGCGGCATCCCGGGCCGAAACATCGGGGAATTCCGCGTCGCTGCCGACATCTGCGGTATAGCGCCATGAGCGCGCGCATTTGACCAGGCCCCGGTCCTCGGCCTTCTCGACCACGACGGCGACGCCCTTGACGTCGTCCAGCGTGAAGGCGCCAGAAGGCGCGCTGCCATGCGCAATGACCAGATCGCTGGTGATCGCCATCTCGGCCATGTCGACATCTGATATCGCCGCTTCGAGCGCCGCATCGTCGAGCGTGACGACCGGCACCGCTTCCAGCGACGAGCCGATGACCTTCTGGGCGCGTGCGATCTCCAGCGCGCCGGTGACGACACGGCGGACCTGCCTGACCTTGCGCCATTTTTCCGCCAGCGCCTCGTTCTTCCAGTCGGCCGGGATTTGCGGAAACTGGTCGAGATGAACCGAGACGGCGTCAGGATGACGGTCGAGCCAGGCTTCCTCCATCGTGAAGGGCAGCATCGGCGCCAGCCATTTCACCAGGCAGTCGAACAGATGGCGCACCACCTGAACGGAGGCCTTGCGCTTCACGCTGGACGGGGCCTCGCAGTACAGCGCGTCCTTGCGGATGTCGAAATAGAAGGCCGACAGCTCGACCACCATGAAATCGAGCAGCATGCGGGTGATGCGCTTGAACTCGAACGCGTCGTAGCCCGCGCGCACGACCTCATCGAGTTCGGAGAGCCGGTGCAGCATCAGCCGCTCCAGCTCCGGCATCTTGTCCAGCGGCACTTCCTCGCCATCGTCATGGGCAAGCGTGCCCAGCATCCAGCGGATGGTGTTGCGCAGCTTGCGGTAGGCGTCGATGTTGGTCTGCAGCACATTCTTGCCGAGCCGCTGGTCTTCCCAGTAATCGGTCGTCACCACCCATAGCCGCAGGATATCGGCACCCGACTGCTTGATGACGTCCTGCGGCACCACGGTGTTGCCGAGCGACTTCGACATTTTCCGTCCCTCCTCGTCCATGGTGAAGCCATGGGTGACGACGGTGTCGTAAGGCGCCCTGCCCCTGGTGCCGCAGCTTTCAAGCAGCGAGGAATGGAACCAGCCGCGATGCTGGTCGGAGCCTTCCAGGTAGACGTCGGCCGGCCACTTCAGGTCCGGACGATCCTCGAGCGTAAAGACATGGGTCGAGCCGGAATCGAACCAGACGTCGAGGATGTCCATAACCTGCTGCCATATCGAGGCATCGTGATTGCCAAGGAAACGCTCTTTGGCGCCGGCCGCAAACCAGGCGTCGGCGCCTTCCTTCTCGAAGGCATCCATGATGCGCTGGTTGACGGCCTCGTCGCGCAGGACGTTGCCGTCGGCATCGGCGAAGACGGCGATCGGCACGCCCCAGGCGCGCTGGCGCGACAGCACCCAATCGGGGCGCTCCTCGATCATGGCGCGGATGCGGTTCTGGCCGGCGGCCGGCACGAAGCGGGTGTCGTCGATCGCCTTCAAGGCACGGCTGCGCAGCGTCGTGCCGTCGCCCAGTTCCTTGTCCATATAGACGAACCATTGCGGCGTGTTGCGGAAGATGATCGGCTTCTTCGACCGCCACGAATGCGGGTAGGAATGCTTCAATCGCCCGCGCGCGAACAGCGCGTTGCGCTTGATCAGCTCGTCGATGACCGCCTGGTTGGCATTGCCCTTCTTGCCGTTGTCGTCGATGACGCGCGCAGCTCCGCCCTCGCGGTCCGGGCCAAGGCCCGGCGCATCCTTGGTGAAGAAGCCGGCATCGTCGACGGTGAACGGGATGGCGGTGTCGATGCCGCGCTGGCGCAGGTCCGACGCAGCATCCATCCAGGCGTCGAAGTCTTCGCGGCCATGGCCCGGCGCGGTGTGGACGAAGCCGGTGCCGGCTTCGTCGGTGACATGATCGCCGGCGAGCATCGGCACGGGGAAATCGTAACCGCCATTCAAACCTTTGAAGGGATGGGAAAGCGTAAGGCTTCCAAGCTCTTCGGCGGAAACGCTACGAAGACGATTCATCGTCACTTTGGCCTTGAGAGCGGATTCTTCCGCCAGAGCGTCGGCAAAGATCAGTCTTTCGCCGGACTGCGGGCCGAAAGCGTTCTCCGCTGCCGTGACCTCATAGAGGCCATAGTTGATGCGTGGCGAATAGTTGACGGCGCGGTTACCGGGGATCGTCCACGGCGTCGTCGTCCAGATGACAACGTGGGCCTCCAGCAAGTCCAGTGACGTCTCCGTCAGCTTTGGATCCAAGGCTGGCTGCCCATCTTCGACGTTGGTGACCTGACGAGCGAGGCTGACGACCGGAAACTTCGCCCAGATCGTGTCGCTCTCATAATCCTGGTACTCGACCTCGGCCTCGGCCAGCGCGGTGCGCTCGACCACGCTCCACATCACCGGCTTGGAGCCGCGATAGAGCTGGCCCGACGTGGCGAATTTCAACAATTCGCCGGCGATGCGCGCCTCAGCATGAAACGCCATCGTCGTATAGGGATTGTCGAAATCGCCGACGACTCCCAGCCGCTGGAATTCTGCGCCCTGCACCTTGATCCAGTGCGCGGCGAACTCGCGGCATTCCTTACGGAACTCGTTGACCGGCACCTCGTCCTTGTTCTTGCCCTTGGCGCGGTATTGCTCCTCGATCTTCCATTCGATCGGCAGGCCGTGGCAATCCCAGCCGGGCACATAGTTTGAGTCATAGCCGCGCATCTGGAACGAGCGGGTGATGACGTCCTTGAGGATCTTGTTCAGCGCGTGGCCGATGTGGATATTGCCGTTGGCGTAGGGCGGCCCGTCATGCAGCACGTATTTTTCGCGGCCGGCGGCGTTTTCGCGCAGCTTGCGGTAAAGGTCCATGTCCTGCCAGCGCTTGACCAGCAACGGCTCCTTCTCGGGCAAGCCGGCGCGCATCGGGAAGTCCGTCTGCGGCAGATAAAGCGTCTTGGAATAGTCGATCGTTTCGACGGCGTCGGTCGTTGGGGTGTCGGTCATTGGTCTGCCATATGCATTGCCCGGCGGCAAAAGAGCCCGGGTGTTGAACTATCATGATCTGGAAAAAGCGCGAGAGGCCGTGCGCAAAATTCCCGGCGGCTCCGGCGGCGGTCAGGCCGCCCGGAACACCGGGCTTGTAATTCGTATCGTCAGCGCGAGAAGGCGCGAAAAGCTCTTCATCGCAGGGCTTTTAACCGAGACAGCCGATATTGAAAAGCCCGAACTCTGATGCTTGCCCTAGGAGCGTGTACCAATTGCGTGGAAGACGAACCGCATCGCCTACGGCATAGTCGCCTGAGCCATGCGGCTGCGCGCAATACACAACCCGCGACATCACATCGAGAAATCAAACCGATAAGTCGTCGACACGCCGATCGTGAACTGGTTGCGGTCGCCGCGCTCCTTGACCAGGCTGGAATCGGCCGCCGGAGCCATCAGGCGCGAATATTCGCCGAACAGGCTGGCCGTCATCGGCTCGGTCACCTTCCAGGTCACCGCGCCACCAAGGCCCGCCGATCTCACCCCGCCGCCCGGATGGTATTCGCTGAGGCCCGAAGCCACGGCTTCCTCGGCATTGACGCCGTAATAGGCGTCGAAATAGTCCGATGAGGCGAACGAAACGCGCGGCCCGCCCGAAATCCTGACCTCCGGCGTCACATCATAAAAGGCGTCGGCGGCGATGTCGGCGACAAAGCCGCTATGGGCGCGAATGCCGTGCCGCAATTCGGCGCGAGCGCGCAACCAGTCAAAAGGATAGAATTCGAAGAAGCCGCCGGCCTCGCCGCCCCAGCGCACCGGGTCGAGGCCCTTCAGCTCGTCGGCGTCGCCGCCATCGCGCGAAAACAGGATCTTTCCGGTCAGGCCGGCGCGCAGGCCGCCATCGTCGATCAGCGCCAGCGAGATGTTGTCGTTGCGTGAGGTGAAGCGGGCCGCGGGACCCGCCTTGCCGAGCGAGATGATCGGCGAGGCGCTGAGCAGGTATTTCTTGCTGCCCTCGAAATCCGGCGCGACCATGCCGGTGGCGCCGACCGTCAGATACCAGTCGCCGGACAGCCAGCCCAAGGCCCCCTCGCCTGCTTCGGCGGCACCGGGCGCGCCAAGCATGAAGGTGGCCAAGACCAGCTGAAACACCCTGACAGAACGCATCGTCACTCCATACGCACGGAACACCGGCAGGAACAACCGGCCTGGCCAAGAGCCATGGCGCCGGTTCAGTAAACTTTGATTTAAATTCGAAACGCTTCCTCGCTTTTTTGGCATGCGTCTGGCGCACGCTGCTCGCTGGACGGGCAAGGCCTTCGGCGCTACCCTCCAATTGGCAAGATGCCAGGCAACTTCGATGGAGATGGCGGCAATGACCCTGCAAGGCGATGTTTTAAAGGATGCGATTGGGCAGACACAGGCGAAATGGGGGTGGTTCGTCGGGCTCGGCGTGCTGCTGTTGATCCTCGGCGGCATCGCCTTCGGCAATCTGTTCATTGCCACGGTCGCCTCGGTCTACGTCGTCGGCTGGCTGATGCTGATGGCCGGTGTCATCGAGATCATGCATGCCTTAGGTGTGAAGACATGGAGCCGGTTCTTCTATTGGCTGCTCAGCGGTCTTCTCTATGCAGTCGCCGGGTTCTTCGCCTTCTATAATCCGCTGCTGGCCTCGGCGGTGCTGACCTTCCTGCTGGCGGTCGCCCTTCTCGCTTCAGGCGTGCTCAGGGCCTGGGTCGGGTACAAGCACAGACCGGCCAAGGGTTGGGGCTGGCTCGTTGCGGCGGGCATCATCAGCGCGCTGGCAGGCCTGGTCATCGCCATGGGCTGGCCAGTCAACAGCGTATGGGTGCTGGGACTGTTTCTCGCTATCGACCTGATCTTCCAGGGCTGGGCCTTCATTGCAGTCGGCCTGGCGCTGAAGAAATAGGTTCTTGTTTTAGCATGATCTTGTCCGAAAACCGGTTCCCACTTTTTGGGATCATGCTTTAGAAAGCAATGGCCGCGTCGAGCTCGGAAAGCGGGCTGACGCCGGCCAGCAGCGCCCTCGCCTCCGCTTCGTCGCGTTTCATCTGCGCGACCAGCGCGTCGAGCCCGTCGAACTTCACCTCGGCGCGCAGGAAGCCGAAGAAGGATACCGCGCATATCTCACCGTAGAGGTCGCCGTAAAAATCGAAAACGAAGGTTTCCAGAAGCGGCGTGCCGTTGTCGTCGACGGTCGGGCGGCGGCCGAAGCTGGCAACGCCGTCATGAAGCGTGCCGTCGGCGCGACGGAAGCGGACGGCATAAATCCCTTCCTTCAGAGTGGCTTCCGGCGAAAGCCTCATATTGGCGGTTGGAAAGCCCAGCGTCCGGCCAAGCCGTTGGCCGCCGATCACCTCGCTCTCGACCGTGAAGCGATAACCGAGCAGGCCGGCGGCCTCGGCCACCTCGCCCTCGCCGAGCTGCGCGCGAATGCGGCTCGACGACACCACCTCGGCGCCCTCGTCGCGAAACGCGTCGACCAGCGTGACACCGAAGCCGTGGCGTTCGCCGGCCGCCATCAGATAGGCCGGGCCGCCCTGCCTGTCCTTGCCGAAGTGGAAGTCGAAGCCGGTCACGGCGTGAACGATGCCGAGATTCCTGTCCAGCACGTCGGTCACGAACGCTTCCGCCGACAGCGCGGCGAAGTCGCGCGTGAACGGCTGTTCGACGAGTGCGGCAAAGCCTAGATACGACAGCAGTCGTGCCTTCATCGGCGGCGGCGTCAGCACGAACAGCGGTATATCAGGCCGGAACACCTTTCTCGGATGCGGCTCGAAGGTCAGCACCAGAGCCGGCACGTCGCGCTGGCGGGCCTCGGCAAGCGCGCGCTCGAGCACGGCCTGATGGCCGCGGTGAACGCCGTCGAAATTGCCGATCGCCACCACGCCGCCGCGCAAATGGGCCGGCAGCGGCGAGATTGCAGAAACGCGTTCGAAGGCTTGCGTCATTTCGAGGCTTCCGTCATCGAGCGACCCTACCGCAGTCTCGGAATGACCGCGACCGGCCGGTAGCCGTGCTTTTCCAGAAAGGCAATTAGCCTGGCCGGATCCGGTTGTAGCGGATCGCCATAGTCGCGGGCATGGATGCCGCCCGATACGTAGAGCACGTCGAAGCCGTTGTCGGCAGCACCTTTGATGTCGGTCATCATGCCATCGCCGATGGCCAGCACGTCCGAGCGCTCGATCGGGCGGCCGAGCAGTTCGGCGATCTCTTTCATCGCGACGTCATAGACGGGGGCATAAGGTTTTCCGGCGATCAGCGTGCGCCCGCCGAGCTGGGCATAGTCGCGGGCCAAGGCCCCCGCGCACCATATCATCCGCTCGCCGCGCTCGACCACGATGTCGGGATTGGCGCAGATGAACGGCAGGTTCCTGGCGCGCAATCGCCGCAGAAGTTCGGCGTAGTCTTCCGGCTTCTCCACCTCGTCGTCGAACAACCCGGTGCAGACCACGCCGGACGCCTCGAACTCCTCGACGAGCTCGACATCAAGACCGTCATAGAGCGTGAGATCGCGATCACCGCCGATGTGGAAGATTTTTCGCGGCCCCTCGATGATCAGGTCGCGGGTCACGTCGCCGGACGTGACGACGCGGTCATAGGCGCTTGGGGGAACACCGATCGCATTCATCTGCGCCACCACGTCGGTGCTTCGCCGCGGCGAATTGGTGATCAGCACGATAGGTATTTTCGCCTCGCGCGCAGTGGCCAGCGCCAGAGCCGCGGCCGGAAAATGCCGTTCGCCATTGTGAACCACGCCCCAGACATCGCACAGGATGGCCGAATAGGCTCCCGACAAATCTGCGAGCGAGCCGATGATGTCGGGTGAATCCGCCATACTATTTTTCCCAAGTCATGATCGGCCGCTACCGACGGTCCGTGCGGCAGGCCCGCATTAACCGAAGCGCTTGATCCTGTCACCAGCTTTCGCAACGTTCAGGATTGCCTGGCGATGATCAAGGCAGGCGCACAAAGCATAAAAGCCGCCTCTTTCCAGAGGTTTAGCCCATTGCGGAGTCTTCCCCGGGGTCCAATCGTGGGCAGCACTGCCGCCATCTGCGGCATGGTTAACGAGCTTTAAAAAACTGTGCCGATCTTGGACATATTTTAGCAATCTGAAATTTAACTATTGGTGGCATCGTTCGCCGACAAAGGGTTCTGGCGGGGTTCTGAAGGCAATGTTCCGTAAATTCGGTAGGGACCGGCGTGGCAACTATACGCTCATGACGGCCATCACGATTGTGCCGCTCATGGGGGGCTTGGCGCTCAGCGTCGATTACTCGGAACTGCTCCGCCAGAAGCACGGTACGTTGAACGCCCTTGACGCCGCCGGCCTCGCCACCGCTCAGCACATCGTCGCCGGCGCAAGCGACGCCGACACCGTGGCCTTTGCCAAGACCTTCTTCGAAGCCAATCTTGGTCCCGTCGATCCGGCGAATACGTCGCTTACCGTCACCCTGCCCAACAACAATGCGGGTGGCGGCACGCTGAAGCTGTGCAGCGCCCTGACGTATACGCCTTATTTTCTACCGGCTGCCGCCATGCTGACGGGTGGGAGCGGCACAGCCTTCACGGCTTGCTCGGAAATCCGCCTCAAGAACACGCTGGAAGTAGCCCTTGTGCTCGACAATTCCGGCTCGATGAACAACCTCGGTTCCGGCACCGGCGTGAAGCGAATAGACCTGCTGAAGACTGCCGCCAAGCAGCTTGTCGACACGCTGGCGCTGCAGGCACAGCAGATGAAGCAGGTCAGCAAACCGGTGCAGTTCTCCCTCGTGCCGTTCGCTGCTTCGGTCAATGTCGGCCCCACCCATGACCAAGAAGGCTGGATGGATCAGGACGGCATCTCCCCGATCCAGCACGAGGATTTCGATTGGACGACGATGACCCCCGCCAACAATCCGGACAAATACGCCGAGAAGCTCAACGGCGTCTGGTACAAGCGCGGCACCGGCTGGGGCGACACCCAGGATCAACCACTGACCCGCTTCAGCCTTTACGCCGACATCACGGTCGAGTCCGGCCGCGAAGAAGTGCCTAACACGAAACAGTACATCTGCGACACCTATAACAAAAAAGGCAACTGCAGCAGCGGCCATTGGACCACCCCGGAATACATCTACACCACCAGCCGCTATGCGAGCTGGCAGGGTTGCGTGGAGGCGAGGCCGTACCCGTATAATAACGACGACACGACGCCGACCACCGCCGCGCCTGCCACGCTGTTCGTGCCAATGTTTGCGCCGGACGAAGCTGGCACCCTCTGGCTCGATTTCGACCGAGACGGTGTCAACGACGCGACCTACCTGTCCTATAGCTACGGCAACAACTGGTGGGCCGACTGGCCGTATTACAGCGATAGCCCAACCGCCTCGCAGCGGCAGTCGGACATGCGCAAATATTTCCTGGTGAAGCCTTACGGCTCGAAGTCGGCTGCCGCGGGCGACGGCCCGAATGCGTCCTGCACGACCAACCCGGTCACGACGCTCAAAGACGTAAGCCAGCTTGCCCAGAAAGAGGAGATCAACGACGCCATCGACGCCATGGCACCGAACGGCAACACCAACGTGCCGGAAGGCCTTGCCTGGGGCTGGCGGACGGTGTCGAGCAACGAACCTTTCACGGAAGGCCGACCGAACGCCGAAAAGGGCAACGACAAAGTGGTCATCGTGCTGACCGACGGCGCCAACACCTACAGCGCCGTCAGCGACAGCGACTATGCCAATAACAGGTCGACCTATGCCGCTTACGGTTACACCGGCCTCACATATCCAGGGTCGGGAAGCGTGACGCGCCTGTTCATGAACACAAGCACCGACATCGGCAAGACGACCTTTACTGGCGGCAACTACACGGCCGCGCTGGACGAGCAGATGCAGACCCTTTGCGCCAATGCGAAGAAGTCGAACGTTCTCGTCATGACCGTTGCGCTCGACCTGTCGACCACCGACGCCGGCGACAAGAAAGCGCTCGACGCCCTGAAGGCATGCTCCTCGGACTCGCGCTTCCGCAAGGATCCCACCGATCCGACCAAGCCGGCCAAGCTGTTCTGGAACGCTACCGGGGCGACTCTGTCAGACAATTTCAAGGAAATCGCCAACGAATTGTCGAACCTGCGCATCGTCGGCTGAGGTTACGGGACTGACCGCGCCCTCTTTCACCGGAGATTGGCGAAGCCGAGGGCGACATCCGATCTCCCCCAAGCGGGAGAGATGTCCGGCAGGACAGAGGGGGCGAAGGATCGCTGACCTAACCGTTCTTCCGGCTGACAGTGGGGCTGGCGCAAAGGCTATCGCCACCTTGCCCTTGCGGCGGTCGAACGGACATGGTGAGTGTCCCCACCGCCACCGGAGATGCGCCCGTGCCCGACGCCGCCAACCATCTCGCCTTCGCGCTGGTCTGCCTTGGCATGGTGCTGACGCCTGGCCCGAACATGATCTATTTGATCTCGCGGTCGCTGTCACAGGGGCCGAAGGCCGGCCTGATTTCGCTCGGTGGCGTGGCGCTCGGCTTTGTCTTCTACGTGTTGTCGGCGGCATTCGGCATCACCGCGCTGCTGCTTGCCGTGCCCTACGCCTATGACGTGCTGCGCTTTGCCGGCGCGCTCTACCTCTTGTGGCTTGCCTGGCAAGCAGTGAGGCCAGGCGGACGCTCGCCGTTCCAGGTTCGGGAACTGCCGAAGGACAGGCCGCGCAAACTGTTCGCCATGGGCCTGATGACCAATCTGCTCAACCCGAAAGTGGCGGTGCTTTATCTGTCGCTGCTGCCGCAGTTCATCAGCCCCGGTAAGGGCCACGTGCTGTCGCAGCTTCTGGTGCTCGGCACCACCCAGATCGCGATAAGCCTCACCGTCAACGCGATCATCGCGGTCACCGCCGGCTCGATCGCCGTCTTCCTCGCCGGCCGGCCGCTGTGGCTGGTGATCCAGCGCTGGATGATGGGCACGGTGCTGACCGCGCTGGCCCTGAAGATGGCGACCGACGCGCAGCGTTAACCGGAGCATCGGACCCAAAAGCATGCCCTCGGGCCTGACCCGAGGGTGGATACCGGTTTTGGGAAAATCCGATGCTCAAACAAAAAGATAGAGCGGCGGCACCGCTGCGCTTGCTTACATCGGCCGCCGGTCCTGCTGCACCCGCTCCGGCTCCACCACCCTGCGATAGAGATGCCACGTCGCATGGCCAAGCACGGGCATGACGACGGCGAGCCCGGCAAACAGCGGGATCGAGCCGATGACCAGCAGCACGGCGACCATCAAGCCCCACAGCGCCATCTGCAGCGGGTTAGCCATCACCGCCCGTGCCGAGGTCTCGATTGCCGAGACAGCGCCGACATCGCGGTCGAGCAGCAGCGGAAAGGCGATGACGGTCGTCGCCAGCACGATCACGGCGAAAACGAACCCAGCCGCATTGCCGAGCAGGATCAGCGTCCAGCCTTTGGTCGTCGTCAGCACCTCGCGCACAAAGTCGCCGATCGAGGCCGGCGGCTGATTGCCGAACAGGCTGGTGTAGATCGATTGCGCGGTGAACAGCCAGAGCAGGAACAGTGCCACCAGCATGACGCCGATGACCGCGATCGCGGGCAGCGCCGGCGAGTGACGCACATCGAGCGCGTGCCACCAGGACGTGTCCATGCCGAGTTCGCGGCGGCGACTGATCTCGTAGAGGCCGATTGCGGCGAAGGGTCCAAGCAGGGCGAAGCCGGACATCAGCGGGTAGAGGAGCTGGATGGCATAGGACCCGGATGTCGTCCATTGCGCCAGGATCAATCCGACCACCGGATAGATCAGGCACAGGAACACGTAATGCGATGGCTTTGCCCAGAAATCCTCGACGCCGAGCCGCAGCACATCCATCAGGTCCGCCGTCGTGATGCGGCGCACCGTGGGCTGCACGTGCATTCCGCGCGCGTCCGACATGACATGAAAGCTGGCCATAACCATTCTCCCGTGTGTCGGGGCGGTCACCGCCAGGATGGCCGCCCATAGCTGCCACTTCTCGTACAAGCATAATGATAGTCGATTTAGGGGCGATTGTCGCCAAGTCGATGGTGGCGATGGTAAATCCGGCTAGAGCGGGATGCATTTGGATTGGACGGGGCATCCCGCTCTATCTGTTTGTTTCAGCCGCATTTGTGCGACGCCGAGTGTAACCACTTGGCTGCAAAATGCTCTAGAGATTTCCGACGCCGCCATCGACGAGCAGTTCCGTGCCGACGACGAAGCTCGACTCATCCGATGCTAGAAACACCGCTGCCTTGGCGAGCTCCCAGGGTTTGCCCATGCGGCCAATCGGCACCAGCGCGCGTATCCGATCGCCCAGCGCCTTCTCTTCCGCTTCGGGCAGACCCAGCTTGCCCAGGGCCGGCGTCTCGGTCGGGCCGGGGCTGAGGCCATTGACGCGAATACCGCGCTCGATCATCTCCCCCGAGAGGGTGCGCGCCAATGACAGGAGACCCGCCTTGCTGGCGGCGTAGGCGCTGCTCTGGGGCAGGCCGATATGGGCACTGACCGAGCCGCACAGAATGATCGACGACGGGTTGGAAAACATCGGCAACAGGGCCTGGATCAGAAAGAACGGCCCCTTCAGATTGGTCTGCATCAGACGGTCGTAGACCGCCTCGTCCCAATCCTGCAGCGGCTGGTGCATCACATCGCCGGCGTTGATGTTGAGTATATCGAGCCGAGGCCAGCGCTGCGCAAGCTCGGCGGCAAGCGCACGCTGATCGGCGAGATTGCCGGCATCATTCCTGATCACCTGCGCCGATCCGCCCAGCTCGCGCTGCGCAGCGTCGAGCCCGGACGGGTTTCTGCCAGTGATTGCCACCGTAGCGCCCTCGGCCAGAAACTGGCGCGCGGTTTCGAGACCGATGCCGCTGGTTGCCCCGGTGATGAGGGCATATTTGCCTTTTAAGCGACCCATGATTTGCCTTCCCAATGAGATGAGAACGGCATTGTCGGCATGATAGTATGCTTTGTATAGTAGGCACCGAATGGGTACTAAAGGAAATAATTTCATGGCACAGGCAAAAGCCATCGAGGTCCCGCCAATCAAAGGCGGAAATGGCGCGACCGATCGTTGCCCGATGATCGATTTCGTCAATCTGGTTTCGGGAAAATGGGCCATTCCCATTCTTTATCGCCTGATCGTCACCGGTTGCCCGATCCGCTTCGGCGAGCTCCAGCGGGCCGTCGCGCCGATTACGCAAAAGGAGCTCACGCGGCAGCTGCGCCTGTTCGAACATCGCGGCCTGGTCTATCGGAGGGTCTATGCCGAGATGCCGCCGCGCGTGGAGTATGAGATAACGCCGCTGGGCAGAACCTTGCGCGGCACGCTGGATTCGCTGGCCGACTGGATGCGTGTCAACGCATCCCACCTGATCACCTGACTTGACGGATTCTCCACCCTGCCCGACCAAGCCACAGCCGGTCACCGCGCGGCGCCACACTTTGGCGCCGCGCGGTGACACGCGTGACAAAACTAGGCAGCGAAGCGTTCGATCACCTCGGCCAATGGGACATGGCCGAGGCAGGCGCCCGAACCAGCGAGCTTTTCGCCATCCTCGATGGCTTGCGCATATCGCACGGCCGGATCGGCTTCGATCCTGCCGCGCAACGCAGCCAGCTTGGGGTAGCTCGTCGCGTCGACGGCCTGGTGGAATTCCGCCCAACGTGCCACGCCAATCAGCGTGGTGTCGGCAAGCGTCAGGCGGTCGTCGACCAGAAAGTCGGTGTCGGCGATCATCGCCTCAAGCCGGTCATGGCGTTCGGTAACGGCCTTGCGGCCGAAGTCGCGCAAGGTCGCCAGCAGGACAGGCTCGGCCGATTCCATTTCATATGCGGCCCAGAGGGGGGTGAAAGCGGCGGTGAAGCCGGTGTTCACGAAAGCCATCAGCTGATGCATCCGGTCGGCTTCCGGCGAGCGAGGGTCGAAGCTGATACGACGTTGCGTGTCGCGGGCTTCGAGCCAAGCGGCAATCGCCATGGTCTCGGTGAGCACCTTGCCTTGGTCCGTGATCAACACCGGCGTTTCCTGACGGCCGTTGATGCTGGCATAGGCGTCGTTCTTCATTTCAGCGAGCATGTCGACGCGGCACAGGCGGTAGGGCTGTCCGACGCGTTCAAAAGCAGCGACAAGCCCCATCGAACTTCCCGCCGGGATGCCGTAAAGGAGGATAGGTTCCATTTCTTTGTCTCTTCCATGATTTAGGGATCACGCTGCGCAGCGAAACTTGACCCTAAACGCTGGTCGCCCCATGTAAATTACGCACTATTCTGTAACCAGGTCCCCGCCATGAAAGATGTCGTCTCACGCTGCCCGATCGAAGAAACCATGCGTGTGCTCAGCGGTCGCTGGCCCACTTTGCTGCTTTACTATCTGAAAGACGGGACCAAGCGCTTCAGCGATCTGAGGCGGGACAACCCGGCCGTATCGCACCGCATTCTAGCGCTGGAACTGCGCAAGCTGGAGGAAGCCGGGATTGTGCGGCGAACGGCGCATGCCGGCTATCCGCTACGCGTGGACTACGACCTCACGGCGCCCGGCCTGAAGCTTGTGCCGCTCATCGACGCCCTGGGCGACTGGTGGGAAGTTACCGAGGACGATCGGGCCGGCCGGGTCGGGTCGGCGGCGGAAACGAGGCTAGACACAGCGGCCTAGCCAGTGGTGAAAATCTGACGGCTGGTGCCCGAGGCTGGACAACCGCTTTGGGTCGGATCTGCCGTCCGGGCCGGATACCGGAATGCGCGGGTGGCCAACTGCCGACGCTCTGCGCAGCGACGCGCGGGCGGGGCGTGAGGAAGTTCACCTCAAATTGCTCTTCGGAAACAACACGCGATCGGGTTTTGCATTCATTCGCGCCAGCATTTCCTTGATCAGGCGTGTTTTGGTGCGCCCCGCTTCCTTCGGCGGCACGAGGTAACGCACGATGGCCTCGAGCCAGGTGTTTTCACTGACGCGAAAATGAACCACGGGATGCTCCTTCACTTCGAGTTCGTCCACCGGCGTCTGTGACAGGATGTGCTTATAGACCTTCACCTTCTGGCTCATGATGTCGCCGATCTGCTCGTCAACGACCTCTCTCATGGTTTTCGCTACGAATTCCAGATCGCTTTCATAAGCGAGCTGGAACTTGATTTCGTTCCAGACATAGGGAAACAGCGGCCAAGAATAGTTGAAGACCGGCGTGTCAAACACGGTGGAGTTCGGAAACTTGATGACGCGTCCGCTCGGATGATCGGTCCAAAGATGTTCGCCGCCGAATTCCCATAACGTCGTGTCGAGATAGCTGACATCAATGACATCGCCATGGGCATCGCCGATGCGAATGCGGTCGCCAACGCGATAAGGCGCCCTGGCCAGAATATAAACCCACGCGATGAAACTGGAGATCGGCATTTGCAGCGCAAAGCCGAGAATCAGTGAAATCAGGCCGAGTGAAACAACCGCAGCGTACCAGTTCACAAATAAGACTGAAATGGCCACGAAGACGATGGCGACGACGACGACCAATCGAAAAATACGTTGCAGGTTGAAACGCGAAACACGATTGGGAATTCGGCCAATGAGAAAGACTTCGATAACATTCGCAACGGTCAGCATAACGAAAATGAGAAGGCCGCCCCTGACGTAGTTCAGAACGCGAACGCGCAAAGGCGCGTCAAGCCATTCTAAGCGCCAATTGATCAGGACTTGGATGCCAAAAAGCAGCAAGGCAGCGGCAGCGAAACCAAACGTCCACCAGATGTCTTCCTTGCGAAGGCTGAAGCGGAATTTTTCCTCGGGCTTTTTCGCCTTCTGTTCGATAGTTTTTGGATCAGCAGTCTGTTGCGCGGCCCGTTCGAGTCGGGAAAGGTTCTCCTCTTCCTTGGCGCGCGGTTCCATGGGTTCACCTCCCGATGTGGCCATCAACACCCAGCCAGTGCCTTCTCGTTCCTCAACGGCGGCATTCGGCAAACGACCAATGTCAGTCGCTGACTGGCTCCTTGCCGGTTCACGAAAGCTGGCCTTCATTCCGGCGGCCCCGTCCGTGGTGAAATAGGGCGGCAAGCCGAAGATGCGACGCCGCCACCATATTCGGCAAATGCCTTATAGCCCGATCCGAAATTAAGCTGAGTTTGATATCAGCAGCTCCCCGATAGCTCACCGGTAGAGATCGCGAGTGTTAATCGAGTGCCCGTTGGTTCGAATCCAACTCGGGGAGCCAGCCTTCATCGGCCGGCGCGTTTCTTGCGTGAGGCGGACTTCGCTCTGCTGGCGGGATTCATGCCGGCGGATAGGGCCGCGAGGGCGGCGTCGCCAGCGTGAGCAGGTTGCCGTCAGGATCACGCACCTGCGCCAGCGTCGAGTAGTCGCCCTCAATGTCGTCCTCAAGCACGATCCCCAGGCTCTGCAGCCTACGGCGCTCGGCCGCGACATCCTCGACGATAAGGAACATCACGCCCCTGCCGGCGATCTCGCTGTCGGGTGAAAGCGCTAGCCCGCCCTGTTCGAAGAGCTCCCACTGCACCAGCGTGTCCATCGGCCGGTAATCCGGTCCACGACCGAGCAGCTTCGTATACCAGCCTTCGGCCGCCGCAAGGTCTGCGGTGAGCAATGCAGTGTAGATCTTCTGCAGGTTCATTTGTACTTCCCCGGGGCCAGACTCGGTATGAACGCCACTCGACCAGCAAGGTTCCCGTGCCATCTGGAGCTGATCGAACGGCAACTCGATTTAGCGCTTGGAAGTGGACTGTCAGGAACCCACCAAGCACAGCCGTTCATGACCGCTCCAATGGCGGCCCGGACCGAAACCGGGGGCCGCCAGCGTAGTCCGATTCAGTTCCCTCTGCGAGGCTCAGCGCATCTTCGATGTCCACGCCGAGGTATCGAACGGTGTTTTCAATCTTGGTGTGGCCGAGCAGGATTTGCACTGCTCGAAGATCACCAGTGGCTTTGTAGATGATCGAAGCCTTGGTGCGTCAGTCGAGACGTACAGAATGAAAGGCCACCGGCGCTGGCAATCGCCGCGCCGGTCACAGAGACTTTCAGGAAATTGCGGCGAGACATCACTCGGCTTGAAGCTGCCGATCCGTGGTTCACATCATCATCTTTGCTCATGGTCTTTCTCCAAGAGCAACCGCTATGAGGCCGCTCGGTTTCCGGCGGCGCATCGTCACTCGTCGCAACAGGCTCAGGTGCTCTTGAGCGTGCCGTTCATCCCTTCCGGATAGAAGCCGCCCTTGCTCACTCCATCCCTGTCGGTGAGGTAGACGATCCGGAGTACCTCCCGCGGCGTTCTGGTGAACGCGATCGCATCGGGCGTCGAAGGAACGATGTTGGCTTTGCCGTCCGCCTGGATACTCTGGTCCTTATCACCCGATCCGTCGATTTTGTCTCGGGCATCGGAGACAGCATTGGCGGCCTTCCAAGCTTCCTCTCCCTTCCGGTATAGCGTAGATCGCGCCATTCCCATGTGGTAGGCCTCGACCGCCAGGATGCCTGCGGCGGCGGCGAGGAAGTCCTTGTTTTTCAGAACTGTCGCAGCACCGGCATAGGCGGTGACGCCGACATCCTCAAACAGCATCCCGCCGAGAACGAAGTTCGTTTCGTTGCCGAAGGGGTCGAAGTCCGCACCGAGACCAGCTGCCTCCGCAACCGCCTTGAACCCTGCATCGAAATCGATCGCCGGCCGGTCGACGGCGTTGGCCCCAAGCGTCTTGCGGTAGAAGCGAACGTGCGCGAGTTCGTTTTCCGCGACTTCCTGCATGAATTCGCCGATGGCCGGCGTCTCGAACGAGACTTGCTTTCCACCAACGACGTCGCCGGGTTTCGAACCGGCATCGGCCGCGTCGATGCCCATTCCGGTGGTGCCGCGGAGGTAGTATTCAGCCTCCATGTATTCGAGGTTGAGCGCAAAGCGGAAAATGTCCTCGTCCGATATGTCCTGTGCCAATACCGGAGAAGGCCGCGCGATTCGGCCGAGTGCCGCTCCGGCACCGAGTACGACAAGTCCCTGAAGCGACTGACGCCGGGATAGGTGAAGTGCGCCCTGCATGGCGGTCTCCTATGTTTGTTGATTCAACACCGCTGTCAGCACCGCGGCGCCGAATGCATTTGCCTGACGATTAGATGGTCCGGGCCGCCAAAATATTCCCGCGTCCCGCTGCAAGCGCTCCGCGAAAGGAGGCGGCGTGATCTCGGCGTGGACGGCGTCTACGTGCGATCAGTCGCCGTGTTCACTGATGAGTATCCTTTCGAACCAGGCGGATTGCGAGCCGATCCAAGACTGATTGCGCGAGGCGGTCACAACGGGCGCCAGCGAAGAGAAACGTATCCGTGAACACGGTGGCGAGCTTGTCCCGCAGCGCCTCGCGCAGCAGCCGGCGTGCGCGATAAAGACGGGTGCTCACTGTCTGAGGTCGCAATGCCAGAAGAAAAGCCGTTTCCTCAATGCTCATTTCCTCGACGTCCCGCATGACAAAGACGATGCGAAAGGGCTCTGGCAAGCCACCGACGGCTCGCTCCAGGAGGCTGCGGATTTCAGCGAGAGCGGCCGCCTCTTCGGGATCAGGCTTGTGGGCACTGAACGGAGCGACCATGCCTTCGATGGCTTTCACGTCCACGGTAGGCCGCTTTTTCCGGCGGCGTCCCAGCGCCTCGTTCAGCGCGATCCGGGTGAGCCAGGTCGACAGCTGCGCCTCCGCGCGGAATTCGGCCAGATGCGTGAAGGCGTGGATATAGGTCTCCTGAAGTACGTCCTCCGCCTCGGTGTCGTCATTCAAGATGGCGCGGGCGACCCGGTGAAGCCGCTGATTGTGACGCTTGATGATTAACCAGAATGCGGCGGAGTCACGCTGTCGCGCGTGTTCAACCAGCCCCGCGTCGTCAAGGTCCTCGATCCTCACTGCCTCGGTGGATCCGGTCGGCTTCATCATCGGCGCTCCAGATGCATCAGCTTACTATGAGATAAGCGTTTTCCGGGTTTTCGGTCTGCGGCCAGGTGGAGACTTGGGACTCTAGCGGACCAGAGGCCTGCTCACCAAGTAAATCGGACCTCCTCCACCGCACGATCATACTGTGAAAGTCCCATCGTGTTTTTCCTTCGGCCACCATTGGCCGAAAGGAAAGCGAGTGGACGATGGGGTTGGGGGCCGTTAGCGGACCGGCACCTTCTGGCTTCGGATCTTCAATAGCGGACTGTCAGGTCGGCGCGAGCCCTTGTCTTAAGCTGGCCCGTTGCTGACCCTCGCCAGCCGGCCATCAACGAGACACAACGGCCCCGAAGCGGACATTGAAGAGAGTGAGGGAAAATTGTTCACCCTTCCCAAGGGTCGCTCCCTTCATCAGTATTCGCCTTCGCTCGATAGGAACGCGTTCAGCCGTTCCAGCACGAGATGCGGGGCTTCGAGCTGAGGCAGGTGGCCGACACTGGGCAGCGTTTCGAACGAGGCCTGCGGGATCAGCGCATGAAGCGCTTTGCCTCGATCCAGCGGGATCCATGGATCGTCCTCGCCCCAGATTATTCTTACCGGGCACCGAATATCCCCGAACACCGGCTCAACCTCGGCGGTATATTTTTCATCGGCTTGCTCGAATTGCCGATAGAAGCTTCCTCGTCCCCCCTCGGAAAGCCACGGCTCGACCAGCGTCTCGAAATCACCGGAATCGATGTCGTTGACGATTGCCCCTTTGATGTAAGCCTCCACGACCGCCTTGTGGATATGCGGCGGCAGGCCCAGAAAGGCATCCACATGTCGACCGACGTGATCGAAGAACTCCGACCCCCAAGGACGCATCGCGACGACATTCATCAGAACATACCGCTCGAACTCGCAGCCATGCAGCAAATGCGCCCGTAGCGTCGTCGCTCCACCGAAATCATGGGCAACAACCATAGGCTGCTCGAGTTCCCAATGCGCAAGTATCTCGGCGAATACCTGACCTTGCACATCGAGCGACGTGCGCTGCTCCGCGGCTTTGTCGGATCGCCCGTATCCGGGCATATCGTACCAATGCACACGATACCGCCTTGCAAGCTCCGGAATAATCCGATGCCATGAGAACGAAGACCACGGCCAGCCGTGGGCCAGCACGAGGGCAGGCCCATTACCAAGTCGACCCGTTGCAACAGCGCCCGCAGATGTTTCCACGGTCTCGTCGAGTTTCCACGACATCAAATATTCTCCTCCGTTTTCGACACCGTGCCGCGACTTGATTGCGCGCCGCAAGGCTGCCGGCAAAGACGCTCTGATGACCGAGTATCCAGGCGTGCCCCATGTGCATTCGACGACCCCATAGCTCCGCCCAGGTACGTTGTTCAGAGCGCGCAAACATCGCGCAATTGCCGCCGCCGCGAAGATGATGGGAAAATAATCAATATCGAGACCGGTAAGCCCTTCTCCTACAATGACGCTTGCGTAGAACTCGGCCCGACTGTGGATACGACAAAGCAGCGACAGAAGCGGTACAAGCGGCCGTGAAGGAATTCCTGATTGGAGTATTTCGCATCAACTGATTTCAGACAATCAGCTTGGCGGCAGTCGTCGCGCAGCGGAAACCGAGCTTCCGGGATTGATCTCGGATCTCGTGCGCGCCACGGCACCCGACATCACCGCGATTCGCTTTCCCACCGGCGAGAAGGGCCAGGTGCGCGGCTTCGACGGCGTGCTCGACAGCTCCGTGGCCGCCCGTCCGACAGGGTCAAACTATCTGATCAACCTGACGCTCAACGAGGTCGCCGCAGCATCGGGATGAGCGTCGGCGACGAACCGACCTGGATCGCGCCGAGCGGTTCGAAGCCGTGCCGCTGGTAGAATGATATGTTGCGCGGGTTCGAGGATTCCAAATAGGCCGGCGCGTGATCGCGGTCGCACTGCGCGAGTGCGTACGCCATCAAGGCATCGCCGTGACCTTCGCCTTGATGCGCCGGGTCGACGCCGATCAGGGGCAGGTACCAATGCGGCTCGGTCGGGTGGTACGTGGCCATCTGCTCGAATATGGCCGCGGTTTCAGGGGCGAGAGAGGATTCAACCGTGCTCTCGAGCACGGCGCCAAGCTCTTCCTCGTCGGAATGCACGCCGGGCGGCAGCCACAGCGCCGTCCCGGCGTAGCCGTCGGTGCAAAAGGCGCTTCCGTTAGAGAATGCCCTGCGCCCGAACGCGCGGGCCATTCGCGGCATGGCTGCAAGGTACGGGTGTGCATGCGGCCAGGTCCATCGCGCCATAGGGTCGGCCGCAAATGCCAGCACGATTATCTCGACCGCTGAATCTTCATCGGCTGCGGCCATAACTCTCACCGTCGGCAATTTCACGCTGTCCTCCTGACGTAGGTGGTTCGACGAGGCGCCCGCGCCCGTTCTCAGCCACTCATCGTAACCCGGTTGGAGTGGGAGCGATACCGGTTGCTGTCGGCTCAGCGGTTCTGGAAAAGCTGAAGCGTCCACCTGGTCACCAGCGATGTCCGCTTCTGGAGGACGGCAGGGGCCAGCGGAATGACCGGGATGCGGCGCGAAGCCGTCATTCGTAGCGCGCAGTGGAGGTCATCGATGGGTCAAACCGGTATTCCGTCTCGGTACCACGCGTCGGATTTCACCACCGGCAAGACGAACCGCAGCCACCGAGATTTTTGAGCGCCTGCCCGCCAAAAAGCCATGATCACCGCTATGTCAGCGGACATGACCGTTGCGAAAATTGAAAATTGCCAAGCCCGATCAAACCTTAACAGGCGAATGCTGCTTGGAGCTGCCGGTCTTGCCGCGCTGGCCGGGCTTGCCGCTTGCGCCACTGTCCTGTCCACCGGCGAAGGCGCCGGTGTCTCTGCTTCCGCCGCCGGCACCCTGACCAGCATTCGCGCATCAGCCGGCCTCGGGCCGCTTGTCCCCGATCCTCAGCTCGAACAGGCAGCCCTGCAGCAGGCCGGCTATATGGCACGAGGCGGCCGCATGACCCACACCACCGGCTGGGGCAAGGGATTTGCCTCGCGCGTCAAGGGTAACGGCATCACCGGTGCGGCCGCCGAAAACATCGCCGAGGGTCGCTTCGATCAGCAGAAGCTGTTCGATATCTGGATGCATTCGGCCGGCCACCGCCGCAATATGCTCGACCCGCGCTTCACCCGCTTCGGTCTGGCCTATGTGCGGGACGGCCGCGACAGCTCGTTGCGCTACTGGAGCCTCGTTCTCGGCAAATAGGAGACGTGACCGGCACGTCGACGAGCCGTCAGTCCATATGTGCGGCGGGACCGGCGGTCGGACCAGCCTTTGGCTTGCGCAGCAGAAAAACGAACGGGATGGCAAGCAGCGTCATCATCATCAGCAGCTTGAAGTCATTGACGTAGGAGATCATCATCGCCTGGATGTTGACCATCCCATCCATCTGGGAAAGCGCCGTGGGATCGGCGCCCGCCGCTGCCGGCGACGCCGCCCAGAGATTGGGATTGAACGGATTGATGTAGGCCGAAAGCTCGGCGTGATTGATCTGCGTGTTGCGCACCAGCAGAACCGTCACCACCGAGACGCCGATCGAGGAGCCGAGATTGCGCACCAGGCTGAACAGCGCCGTGGCATCGGTGCGGTAGCGCGCGTCGAGCGTGGCGAAAGCCACGGTCGACAGCGGTACGAACACCATGCCCATTCCCAGGCCCTGAATAACGCCGGAACTGAGGATCAGCCAGTTGTCCATCTGCGGCGAGAAGCTGGACATGGTGTGGAGCGACTGCGCGGTCAAAAGGAAGCCGATGACGACCAGGATCCTGGCATCGATCCTGTGCATGATGCGGCCGACCAGGAGCATCGCAACCATCGTGCCGATGCCGCGGGGACCTATGACGACACCGATGGTCATGGTCGGATAGCCGAAGATGGTCGCCAGCATTGGCGGCAGCAGCGACATGCTCGCAAGGATGAGCACGCCCATGACGAAGATGAATGCCAGCCCGGTCACGAAATTGCGGTCGAGGAAGATCTTCGGGTCGATGAAGGGGTGCTCCGCCGTCATCGTGTGAATGATGAACACCCAGAAGCCGGTCAGCGAAAGACCGAGCTCGATCCAGATCTCGACCGAGGAAAACCAGTCGACCTCGCCGCCGCGATCCAGCATCAGCTGCAGCGCTCCGACGCCGAGCGAGAGCATGGCGAAGCCGAAGAAATCGAAGCTGCGTATCCGCCTTGCAACGGCCGGCAAGTAGGCGGCCATGCCAAGGAAGGCGATGATGCCGACCGGCAGGTTGATGAAGAACACCCAGCGCCAGTTGAAATTCTCGGTCAGCCAGCCACCGAGCGTCGGGCCCAGGATCGGCCCCAGCATGATGCCGGCGCCCCAGATGGCCATGGCCTGGCCGTGGCGCTCCTTCGGGTTGATGTCGAGCAGGAAGGTCTGTGACAGCGGCACGATTGCCGCGCCGAACACGCCCTGCATCAACCGGAAGAACACCATGGTCTCCAGGCTCCAGGCGATGCCGCACAGCATGGAGAATATGGTGAAGCCGACCACCGACGTCAGGAACAGCTCCTTGCGGCCAAAGCGGTCGGCCAGCCAGCCGGTCACCGGCGTCATGATTGCCGCGGCAACGATGTAGGAGGTCAGCACCCAGTTGATGTTGTCGGGGGACGCGCCAAGATCGCCGGTCATGGTCGGCAGCGCGACGTTGGCGATCGTGGTGTCGAGCGCCTGCATGATCGTCGCCAGCATGAGCGCCACGGTGATCAGGCCGCGGTGCGGCACTTCGCGAAAGGGTTCTGGCGTGCTCATGATGTGGAACTTCCGGCAGGTAACAAAAAAATGTACACTAGAGCGACGTGCGTCCATTTGGACGCACAAAGTACGCTCTAGTACTTTGAGTCAGCGCATCGTGCTTTCCGAAAATCGATTCCGATTTTCGGGCCGATGCGCGAGGTTTCCGGGCGGCGCGGCCTTCCGTATGGAGAGACCCTCATCGCGGTGGGACGCGACTATCGATGTGGGGGTTACATCGACCGAGCGTCTCGATAAAACGGCGCCTGCCGCCCGGAAACCTGAGGACCGAAACGAGTCTGCGTCGCGTTGTTCAGGCTTCGCTCAGGCCGCAACGCAGCCCGATCCAAACCCTAACCCCTGGTGCATCTCCCGTCGGACCAATCCTGTCAGCTGCGTTCCTCTCCGTGCGCGGCCTGCATTCTACTTGTTGCGTCTCAGACCTCATCGTCCAATGGAACGAGGCGGTCTATTGTGCCTCACTCGCCGTGGCGTGGCCGAAGATGCTGGGAAGCCCGCGGGAAACGCCGGTGTCCACCGTGACGGTCGCGCTCATGCCGGTGCGCAGCGCCATCTTGGCGTCGGCATCGGCCAGTTCCAGGCGCACCGGAATGCGCTGGGTGACTTTGACCCAATTGCCGGTGGCGTTCTGGGCGGGCAACAGCGAGAACTCGGCTCCCGTGCCGGCGCCGATCGCCTTGACGGTGGCCTCGAACGTCTTGCCCGGATAGGTGTCGACCACGATTTCGGCCTTCTGGCCCGGCTTCATGTGGGTGAGCTGCGTTTCCTTGAAATTGGCATCGATCCAGGTGTCCCCGGTCTCGACCAGCGAAAACAGCGGCGTGCCAGAGCCGACATACTGGCCGACCTTGAACGAGGCAGCCTGGCTGACGATGCCGTCAGCCGGCGCCCTGACAGTGGTCTGCGCCAAATCGTAGGCAGCCTTGTCGCGCGCGGCGAGCGCCGCCATCACGGTCGGATGCTTATCGGTCTCGATATCGGGATTGCCGCCAAGGCCCGCCTTGGCGCTGAGGATGCCCTGCTCGGCCACGGCCAGTTGCTGCTTGGCTTTGTCGAGATCGTTCCTGGCCTCGTCGAGCGAGGACTTGGCATTGATGCCCTTGCGGGCAAGGTCGGCGGCTCGGTCGTATTGCGACTGCGCGTAGTCGACCTGGCTGGCGTCGGACTTCTCCTGCGCCAGCGCCTGGCTGTAGGCCGCACGCAGCTGCTCGACATTGAGGCGCGCGCCGGCCACCGCCGCGTCGGCCTGGGCCAATGCGATCCGGTAGGGCTCGGGATCGATGGCGAACAGCACGTCGCCCTGCTTGACGGACTGGTTGTCGAAAATATCGACCTGAACGATGCGACCCGCCGTATCGGCGGCTATCGAGACCTTGGCCTGCTGCAGATTGGCGTTTTCGGTCTCCTGGTAGCGGCCGCCGGTCACCCAGACGTAGCTGCCGCCGGCGATCAGTGCCACGGGGAGCGCAAACATCAATAGGAAGCGGCCGACACGGCGCTTCTTCTTCGGCACCACCGGCGCCGGTGCTAGCTGCGGAGCGACCGCCACCGGAGCCGCCGCCGGCTGCGCCGGAGCTTCCACCTCCAGCTTGGTTGCATTCTCATCTACCTTGGCTACCGCGTTCATGCTGCTGCGCCTTCTGCACCTTTGACTTTTTCGCCGGACGCCGTCTCGCCGTCCGCCAGGTTCTTGGCCATCGCCTCCAGACCCTTGATCAGGATGCGGCGATCTTCGAGCGACACGCCGGTAAGCGATTCCTCATAGACTTCGCCAGCAAGGCTCTTGATCTCTGCGTAGGCCTCGCTCGCTTTGGCGGTCGGGAAGATCATGCGGACGCGGCGATCGGTGGCGTCGGAACGGCGCTCGATCCAGCCGCTCTCCTCCATGCGGTCGACCAGGCGCGACACGCTGATCGGCTCGATCTCGAGAAGCTCGGCGAGCCGCGCTTGCGTGATGCCTTCTTCCTTGGCGACGCGGACCATCAGCCGCCATTGCGCCGAGGAAAGGCCGAGCCCGCTGGCCTTCGCCTCGAAGCGCTTGCGCATCAGGCGCTGCACGTCGTGGATCAAAAAGCCCAATCTATCGATGCCGTCGGAAACCATGAGCGGCATATATTATAAGCGTGCTTACTATTCAAGATGCGGCATTATGCCAGAAGCCGGCAAGTGTGGATGGCAGTCACATCAGGAACGATTGCGAATGAGCATCGTGACCACGAAAAAAGCGCCGACCGAGCTGGTGATGATGCCGATCGGCAGTTCCTGCGGCGGCAGCAGCGTGCGGGCGAGAAGGTCGCTTGCCAGCAACAGCACCGCTCCAAAGAGGGCGCAGCTTGCAATCAGGCGCAGATGCAACGGGCCGGCCAGGGGCCGGGACAGATGCGGGATCATCAGGCCGACGAAACCTATGACGCCTGCCACCGAGACGAGGATCGCCGTCGAGAAAGCGGCGACGAAAAATGTCGTCCTGCGCATCCGCGCAACCGGCACGCCGAGGGTTTCGGCGGCATTTTCGCCGGCCAGGAAAGCGTCGAGCCGACGGTGGTTCCAAAGTCCGAAGACTAGGATGGTGCCTGCGCCCAGAGCAGCCAGTCCGACATTGTCCCACCGCGCCAGCCCGAGCCCGCCCATCGTCCAGAACAGCACCGAGTGAGCGGCGCGCTGGTCGCCGGCAAAGACGAGATAGTTGGTCAAGGCGGTGAACATGAACGAGACGGCAAGCCCGGCCAGTATCAGCCGTTCGGGGCCTTGCCCCCTCACCCGCGAAACCAGCAACAGCACGATGCCGGCGGCCAAAATGCCGCCGGTGAAGGCAGCGACCGGCAACGTCCAGATGCCGAAATGGTCGCCAAAAATGGTGATAACGGAAACCGCGCCGGCCGCGGCACCGGACGACAGGCCGAACAGGAACGGATCGGCGAGGTCGTTGCGCGTTACCGTCTGCAGCAGCGCGCCGATGACGCCCAGCCCGGCGCCGACACAGATGGCCATGATCGTGCGCGGCAGCCTGAGATCGACAACGATTTTGCCGACCGGGCCGGGCACGATGTCTGCGGCCACTCCGGCCGCATGTCCGAGCGCAGCAACCACGTCGCTCAACGCTATGACCGTCGATCCATAGGCGATCGACAGCAGAGCAAGAGCGGCGATCGCTGCTGCTCCTGCTGTCATGGCCAATTCGAACGCCCTGTGGCGCAAGCTCAGAAAGCTTCCGGGTGCATCGCCCTGGCGATCTTGCCGATCGCCTCGATGTTGGCAGGCCCGGGCGTCAGCTCGGCATACCGCAGCGCGACGAAGCGCTCATTCCTAACCGCGTCGGTCTCCTTCATCGCCGGATGGACTTTGAGGAAATCGAGCAGTTTCCTGTAGCCGCCACCCTCCTGGTAGTCGAGCAGGATCAGGAACTGCGGATTGCGGGAAGCGACCGTTTCCCAATCCGTGTTGCCCCAGCTCGTCTGCATGTCGGCCATGATGTTGTCGCCGCCGGCAGCGGCGATCATGGCGCTGGGGATCGCGAACTTGCCTGATGTGAAGGGTTTGTCTTCGCCGGAGTCGTAAAGAAATACGCGCGTTCCCTTGTGGTCGCCAACCTTCGCCGTGATATCGGCGAGTTGCGCTTTCCAGTCCGAAACAAGTTTCTTCGCCTCGGCTTCCTTGTCGAAAATCCTGCCCAGCTTTTCGACGTCGTCGTAGAGCAGGTCCATCGAGGCGGCAGGGCGGTTGTTGTCGAGATGGACGCAGCTTTCCGTCAGCACCAGCGTCTTGATACCGTGCGGCGCCAACGTATCGGGCGTCACCTCGCCGCCCGACTTCATGCCGTAATACCAGCCGGCGAAGAAGAAATCGGGCTCGACGGCGACGAGGATTTCAAGTGTCGGATATTTCGGCGCGAGTTCCGGGATCGAGCCCTGCTCGGCCTTGAATTCCGGACCGACCTCGTACCATCCGGTGATGCCGGTCAGGCCGACGATCGACGGTTGCAGCCCCAGCGCGAAGGCCATCTCGGCCATGTTCAGATCCTGGATAACGGCGCGCTTCGGCGCGGCGTCGAACGTCAGCGGCGTGCCGCAGCTGTCAACTGTTACCGGGAAAAGCAAAGGCGGTCACCGGGAAAGCGAAGGCGGTCTGGGCAAGCAGGAGGGAGGCGAAAGACAATGCGAGGCGTTTCACGAATATTGCTCCTTGGTCAAATCGGAATGTGAAGAGGCACGGTTCGGAACGTCGAATACCGTGAGTTCGCGGTCTTCGGTGGGATGGCGCAGCCGAAGCACGTCGACGCCGAAAATCTGGCGGATCAACAGCTTGGTCAGCGCCTCGCGCGGACCGGCAAACGCCTGTAGGCGGGCCTCGTTCATCACCGCGACCTTGGTGGCAAATGGCGTGACCAGCGACAGGTCATGAAGCACCGCCACGACGGTCATGCCAAACTGCGACACGAGTTCGAGAAGCTCGCTGCGGGCGCGCGGATCGAGATGATTGGTCGGTTCATCGAGGAACAGGATTTTTGGCTCCTGGGCAACGGCGCGTGCCAGCTGGGCGCGTTGCCGCTCGCCACCCGATAGCGAGCCGATCGTGCGGCCGAGCAGCGGCAGCAGGCCGGTTCTGCGAAGCGCTTCGACGGCGATGTCGCGTTGCTCGCTCCTCCGTCGCAAGCCGACATGCGGGACGCGGCCAAGCTCGACGTAGTCGATCACGGCAAGCCGCGGATCAGGCTGATCGGTCTGGCCGACGACAGCCATGTGCAGCGCCCGCTCGGCGGCCGAAAACGTCTCCAGCCGGCGTCCGGAAAATCTCACATCTCCTGCGCTTGGCCGCAGGGTGCCGCACAGCATGCGCAACAGCGTCGTCTTGCCGGCGCCGTTGGGACCGATGATTGCGAGGCGATCGCCCGCCGCCACCGAAAGGCTGACCGCGCTGACCAGGCATTGGCCATTCGCCGTCGCGCTCAGCTCACGCGCTTCAAGAAGAGGCTGGGAGGCGTCCAACTTACCGTCACTTTCTCAATGGCGACGGAAGGAAGCTGGACGGACCGGCCGACAAGACCGATGTCCACGTCTCCTCCCGGCACACCCCGTCCGGTCAACTCATGCTGATGGCAGGTCTCCTGGCTCGCGGGTCTTTGCGCCATCCTGCCTTCCCAGCCTTGCCGGCCAGTGGCATTTCGGATTTTGCTAACCGCTTACAGTTGCGGGGGCAGCCACGGCCTCGATCCGAAGATCTCACCGTGTTCCCTTTTCACCCCTTGCCTTTCGACTCGGGGACCATCACCCAGGCACCCTAGTTTTCCGCCAATCACAGCGCAATAAATTTCCAGGGTTGAAACAGCCGCTGGAGCGAAGGGTCTTGTCAGAAAGAGCCATACGAATCTCGTTATGTAATAACGTTACCATTTAAAAGACGCCGCTTGCTCCTGTCAAGCTCTTTCGCCCGACGCCTTCGACTTGCCGGCCGCCGTCGCTCGCGATTTGCGCGGTGCGCAATTTCGATCAAACCGCCTCCACCAGGAAGCGGCACCATGACTTTGCCAAATGCGAAGACTGGGCCAAATGCGAAGACTGGGCCAAATGCGAGGAGCCATATGAACCCGACCGAGAAAGCGCTGTGGTTCGTCGAAAGCCATCTGCCGGAATCCGTCTCGCTCGACGATGTCGCCAAGAGCAGCGGCGTGTCGCGCTTTCACGTGACGCGGGCCTTTGGGGCTGCGACCGGCCGTTCGGTGATGGGCTACATGCGTTCTCGCCGGCTGACCGAAGCGGCGCGCAGGCTCGCCGCCGGCGCACCCGACATCCTCTCGCTCGCGCTCGACACCGGCTACGCTTCGCATGAGGCCTTCACCCGTGCCTTCCGCGACCAATTCGGCACCACGCCGGAACTGGTGCGCGCGCAAGGCTCGCTCGACAATCTCGCTCTCGTGGAGCCGATCCTGATGGACCAGTCCTTCCTCACCAATCTCGAGCCGCCGCGCTTTGAGACCAGCCGGCCGTTTCTCATCGCTGGTCTCGGCGAACGCTACAGCTGCGAGACCAGCGCCGGCATCCCGATGCTGTGGCAGCGGTTTGGCCCCTATATCGGCAACATTCCAGGCGGGATCGGCGACGTCGCCTATGGCGTCTGCGTCAACGGCGACGACACCGGCAATTTCGACTACATCGCCGGCGTCGAGGTGTCCGATTTTTCGGATCTGCCGAGGGAGTTTTCGCGCGCGCGCGTGCCGGCGCAAAAATACGCCGTGTTCGCCCATCGTGACCACATCTCGACCATCCGCCGCACGGTCAACACGATCTGGAACAAATGGCTGCCGGCCTCCGGGCACGAGATCGCCGATGCGCCCGAATTCGAGCGCTACGGCCCCGAATTCGATCCACGCAGCGGCAATGGCGGGCTGGAAATCTGGATACCGGTGAAGGGGTGAAGCGCGGCCAGCCAAGGGCAATTGCTTCAGACAAATGATGCTTCCAGCTTGTGTTGCTCCGCCCGGTTTTTGCCTTCTCCCCTTGTGGGAGAAGGTGTCGCCGAAGGCGACGGATGAGGGGTGCTCCAGCCTGGCGCCGATGGCGTTCCGTCCAGCACCCCTCAACCGTCTCGGCGCTGCGCGCCGATCCACCTTCTCCCACAAGGGGAGAAGGGAAAGACGTTACAGCTCCAGGTTCCAGTTCTGGCCGACCAGATCCTTGCCGAAGGCGTGATGGCGTTCTTCGTCGGCCAGCTTGAATCCTGATGCCTCGTAGATGCGGCGCGCTGAGGTGAGCACGTCGTTGGTCCACAGCGTCAGCGTCTTGTATCCCTTCGCGCGGGCAAAGCCGATGCATTCCTCGACCAGCCGCTTGCCGATGCCGAGACCGCGCGCCGAGGGTTCGACATAGAGCAGGCGCAGCTTCGCCACCGTGTCCGACTGGCGCACGACGAAGACCGAGCCGACGACGTCCCCGTCCCGCTCGGCGATCCAGCTGCGCTCCCATTTCGGATCGAAGGATTTGAGGAAGGCACCGAGGATTTCGGCGACCAGCGCCTCATAGGTTTCGTCCCAGCCATACTCCTGCGCGTAGAGCAGGCCCTGGCGATGGATGATCCAGCCGATGTCGCCGACCTGCAAAGGCCGCAGCATGTAGGGGACCTTGGGCTCGGCACTCTCGCCCAGCAGGCGCTGCACCGTCTGCATCGCCTTGACCAGCCTGTCCTGTTCCGGAGCGGAAAGCCGGTCGAGCAAGGCCGCGACCTGATCGTGCGAACCCTGGTTCAGCGGCGCGAAGGCCGTCCTTCCCGCCGGCGTCAGCGCGATCGACGAGCGCCGCGCATCGGCTTCAGTCGCTGCGCGCTCCACTAGGCCGCGCTCCTCGAACTTTTTCAACAACCGGCTGAGATAGCCGGGATCGAGGCCGAGATCGCGCGCAAGGTCGGTGGCGGTCAGCCCATCGCGATGCGCCAGTTCATAGAGCACCCGAGCCTCGGTCAGCGAGAAGGTGCTTTTCAGCCATCCTTCGTCGAGCAAGCCGATCTGACGGGTGTAGAAGCGGTTGAAGCCTCGCACCGCATCGATCCGCTCCTTGCCGGGTTGATGATGAATCGTCATGGCATCCTCCTGCCCGCACACGATCAATCATTTGCTTGACTTAGTCAAGTATCTAGAGAAAGGACCAGACGGTGGTGATCAGGCATCCGATCGCCGGATCAGCCCTTCGAAACCGTCCGCCAGATGAGAGGCTCCGGCCGAGAACATCTTCACGAGGTTTTTTGGGCGGCCGGGGGTCTTGTTGGCATCCAGCAGCACCGCCCTGCCCTCATGTATGACGAAATCGAACTTGCCATAGTCAAAACCGAGTTCGCGTCGCAGCTGGCGCATTTCCTGGGGAACAGGCACGGGCTCACGACGGATCGTCTCGGACGCCTTGACCAGGGCGTTTGGCGAGACGTAGCGGGTGCAACGTTCGCTCTCTCCGCAAAACACCCAGAACCGCGCCGCGAAACCATCAGGTTCTTTTTCCGGAATGAACTTGTCCACGACCAGATCGTCGCGCTCGAAGACGCCATCCGGGATATCGCTAATAGATCCGTAGACCTCATAGGACTGCAGGACTGGCATGTCCGGAAAAGGCGGTGGTTTCCTCGCGCGCCGCGCTCGCCGATTGAGGAACGTCTCTGGAATGCCCTGATTGTTGAGGTTGCTTTTGACGATGACCGGACCTTGCCAAGCGTCTCCCTCGTTCACCAACGCTCCGCTGATCCGTCGTTTGGATATGTCGGCCGTCCCGACATTGAGGCAGAATGGGAAACTCCGTGCATAGTCGAGATAGTCCGCGGGCGTTATCGTCGCATCGACATGCAGAACCGCGACGTCGGCGCTGTGTGTCTTCGACAGACCTTGCTGAATCCGGACCGAATGGCCGCGCCTTTTCAATTCTCCCAGAACGTCGAAAAGCAAATAGGGACTGCCCCTGCGCAGCAGGATATCGCGCTTGCCAAGGAACTGATCGTGCTCATGCGTTATGACGACGATACGCGCCACAGCTCCCCCCTTGGCTTCCATACCCACTTCCATTATGCGGCTATGGGCAGTTGACGCCAGCCTTTTTAGGTCCGACGGGCACGCATGACCAATCATTGGGACAGTTATCACCGTCACTGGATGCTCCTGGAGGCGCCGCTCCGGCCAACTCCGGAGACAGTTGGCATTGTCGAGCGCGAGCTTGATCTGGACGAGGCCGATGTTCTCCTGCTGGGCGTTACCCCGGAACTGGCCGGCCTCGGCAAGACGATGCTGGCCGTCGACGGATCCGCCGCCATGGTTTCGGGCGTATGGCCGGGCGACAGCGCCTGCCGCAAGGCAACGACCGGGAACTGGCTGGACCTTCCGCTCGGCCGCGCCAGCGTCGGCGCGGTCATAGGCGACGGTTGTCTGACGGTCGTCGATTCCGCACGCGCTCGCCGCGCCCTCCTGGGCGAGGTTGCCAGAGTGCTGAAGCCCGGCAGCCGCGCGGCGATCCGCGTTTTCGCCGGCCCTGAGACGTTCGAGGATTTGCAGGACATCAAGGCCCAAGCCTTGGCCGGCGGAATTGAGAATTTCCATGCGCTCAAATGGCGGATCGCCATGGCGTGTACGACCAGCGATTCCGATCGCGCCATAAATGTGCAGGTGATCCGCGACGCTTTTGACGAGATATTCCCGGACCGCGCCGCCCTTGCCGCGCGGACAGGGTGGAGCATGCTCTCCATCGGCACCATCGACGTCTATGCGGGTTCCCAAACGACTTATTGCTTCGCGACGCTTGCCATGCTCGTCGACCAGGCGAACGACTGGTTCGACGAAGTGCGCGTCGTGCCGAGCGGATCCTATCCGCTGGCGGAACGATGCCCGCTTCTGGTGCTTGGTTCTCCGAGGCGCCAATAGTTCGTCGCCGGGCGTCGATCGGCTCACTCGGCGCCTTGACTCTCGCCGGCCACCGGCCTATCTCAGCGCCACGTTAGCACTCGCCATTGGTGAGTGCTAACCAGGTCCGGCGCCGCCGGACGGAGGAACTGTTCTCACCATTCTCATCGAGGAATAAAAAATGGCAAAGTCGAAGTTCCGCCCGCTTCATGACCGCGTGGTCGTACGCCGGGTTGAATCCGAATCCAAGACCGCCGGCGGGATCATCATCCCGGATACGGCGAAGGAAAAGCCGCAGGAAGGCGAGATCATCGCCGTTGGTTCCGGCGCCCGTGACGAAGCCGGCAAGCTCGTCCCGCTGGACGTCAAGGCCGGCGATCGCATCCTGTTCGGCAAGTGGTCGGGCACCGAAGTCAAGCTCAATGGCGAAGACCTTCTGATCATGAAGGAATCCGACATCATGGGCATCATCGGCTGAATATCGGCCTCACCGTCACTTAAATCTTCGGGCTCAATTCAAGCCCCTGCCAGGAGCTAAAAATGGCTGCCAAAGACGTAAAATTTTCCCGTGATGCCCGTGAGCGCATGCTGCGCGGCGTCAACATCCTCGCCGACGCAGTGAAGGTCACGCTCGGCCCCAAGGGCCGCAACGTCGTCATCGACAAGTCGTTCGGCGCACCGCGCATCACCAAGGACGGCGTCACCGTCGCCAAGGAAATCGAGCTTGAAGACAAGTTCGAGAACATGGGCGCGCAGATGGTCCGCGAAGTTGCTTCGAAGACCAACGACATCGCCGGCGACGGCACCACGACCGCGACCGTTCTGGCGCAGTCGATCGTCCAGGAAGGCCACAAGGCGGTTGCCGCCGGCATGAACCCGATGGACCTGAAGCGCGGCATCGACCTCGCCGTTGCCGACGTCGTCGCGACGCTGATCAAGAACGCCAAGAAGATCAAGACCTCGGAAGAAGTTGCCCAGGTCGGCAC
>NZ_RZTI01000279.1:0-1340 GCF_003997275.1 Mesorhizobium sp. M6A.T.Ce.TU.002.03.1.1 | reverse complement strand
TGTGTTCATGCCGCGCTCTCCTGAGCTTCAGGCGCACATCGAAGGCATTATCGCCGAGGTGGCGCAGCTCGAAGGCCAGCCACTGCTCGGCTTTCGCGACGTGCCGGTCGATAATTCATCGCTGTCCAAGGCGCCCGACATCGCCGCTTCCGAGCCGGTGCACCGGCAGGTGTTCCTGGGCCGCGGCGCCGAGATCGAGAACGACGACGATTACGAGCGGCGGCTCTACATCCTGCGCAAGGTCGTTTCCGGCCGTATCCACGAGGAGACCAAAGGCGTCGACAACGGCTTCTATGTCGTCTCGATGTCGTCGCGGACCATCGTCTACAAGGGCATGTTCCTGGCCTATCAGGTCGGCGCCTACTACAAGGACCTCACCGACCCGCGTTTCGAGACGGCGCTGATCCTGGTCCACCAGCGCTTCTCGACCAACACGTTCCCGTCGTGGAAGCTGGCGCATCCCTACCGCATGGTCGCCCACAATGGCGAGATCAACACGCTGCGCGGCAACGTCAACTGGATGGCGGCACGGCAGGCCTCGGTCGATTCCGAACTGTTCGGCAACGACATCTCCAAGCTGTGGCCGATTTCCTACGAAGGGCAGTCGGACACCGCCTGCTTCGACAATGCGCTCGAGTTCCTGACGCAGGGCGGCTATTCGCTCGCCCACGCCATGATGATGCTGATCCCGGAAGCCTGGGCCGGCAACAAGCTGATGGGACAGGACCGCAAGGCCTTTTACGAATACCACGCTGCCCTGATGGAGCCGTGGGACGGGCCGGCGGCGGTGGCCTTCACCGACGGACGCCAGATCGGCGCCACACTCGACCGCAACGGGCTGCGCCCGGCACGCTACATCGTCACCGACGACGATCGTGTCATCATGGCCTCGGAGGCCGGCGTGCTGCCGGTGCCGGAGGAAAGGATCGTCAAGAAGTGGCGGCTGCAGCCCGGCCGCATGCTGTTGATCGACCTGGAGAAGGGCCGCATCGTTTCCGACGAGGAGATCAAGTCGGAGATCGCGACCAGGCATCCCTACAAGAGCTGGCTCGCCAACACCCAGCTCATCCTCGAAGACCTGAAGCCGGTCGAGCCACGCGCGCTGCGCAGGGACGTTTCGCTGCTCGACCGCCAGCAGGCGTTCGGCTACAGCCAGGAAGACACCAAGCTGTTGATGTCGCCGATGGCGACCACCGGACAGGAAGCGGTCGGATCGATGGGCACCGACACGCCGATCTCGGCGATGTCGGACAGATCGAAGCTGCTCTACACTTATTTCAAGCAGAACTTTGCCCAGGTCACCAACCCGCCGATCGACCCGATCCGCGAGGAGCTGGTGA
>NZ_RZTI01000278.1:0-1417 GCF_003997275.1 Mesorhizobium sp. M6A.T.Ce.TU.002.03.1.1 | reverse complement strand
AGTCCACGCACGCGCATTGCCTCGGCGCAGCGAGCGCGCTTGAAATGATCGCCTGCGTGATGGCAATCCAAGAGGACGTCGTGCCGCCGACCGCCAACTATCGCGAGCCAGATCCCGCTTGCGACCTCGACATCACACCCAATGTGCCGCGCGAGCGCAAGGTGCGCGTCGCCATGAGCAACGCCTTCGCCATGGGCGGTACGAACGCAGTTCTGGCATTCAGGCAGGTGTAGAAGCCATGCAAGACGCCTCATTTGAGGTCACCTGTCGTATCTAGCTGCTTGAGGGGCGGGGCATTGTGAAACAGGGGGAGCTGTGTGGCCCCTCTTTCTCGGCTCGACGATGTGGAAGGAGCCTGTGCGGCGAAACGGGCCGACGCCCCCCAGGCCCAGAACTTGGGCGAAACCAACTCCCACCAAAGCACAGCCGCTTTAGTAGCCGAACAATGAAGCCTCGCTCGACGAGCCGCCGCCTCTACTGTCAGCGGCATCACGCGGTTGAAGCGAACAGCGCAGCGGCTACTGTTTCCCGCACAACTCGGACGGCAATTGGGACAAGTCCGCACATGTCGTCACGTAAGCTGAACGCCGCAGGTACAGCCAAATTGGGGGCGGGGCGTTTCTGCCGTTTTGATAGAATTCTATCAAACTGACAATTTTCCTTGCACGAATGCAAGGAGAGCTCGATTGACTCCCCTCCTTTCTTGTCAAGGATGGGTTTGCAGGCTGCGGTGCGGCAGAAGCCGGACAGAACGGCGACCGGTCGAGTAAAGGCCTGCGCAAACAAGCGCGCATATTGCGGGCGCCCGCACGGAGGAGAAGACGCTCGTCCTGGTGAAAGACAACGATGCTCAGGCGCCATTGCCATTTGCCGAGGGGGTCCGCGCGCCGGAAATTTCGAAGCAACAAAGGTGAGATCGAGAATGATGATGGCGAAATACAACACAGCTCACCGTCCAGTGCAGTTCTACCGGCGGGTGGCGGAGTGGGATGGGCTGCCAAATGGAACGTAAAAAGATCAGCAAGGAGATGCTTGGCGATAGTCAGGCGCTGCGCAAGCTGCGTGAGCACCTTGTCAAGGTGGCCAAGGCGAAGACTACGGTCCTGTTGCGAGGTGAATCCGGAACCGGCAAGGAGCTGGTTGCCAAAGCCATTCACGAGCTCTCGCCTCGCGCCAAGCAGCCCTTCATCAAGGTCAATTGCGCGGCGCTCACCGAGACGCTTCTGGAATCTGACTTGTTCGGTCATGAGAAGGGTGCCTTCACCGACGCGAGCAGTTTGCGCAAGGGGCGCTTTGAGGCTGCCGACAAAGGCACATTGTTTCTGGACGAGATTGGCGAAATATCAGGTTCGTTCCAGGCTAAGCTGCTGCGTGTCCTGCAGGAGCAGGAGTTTGAGCGCGTCGGCAGCAACCACAC
>NZ_RZTI01000277.1:0-1423 GCF_003997275.1 Mesorhizobium sp. M6A.T.Ce.TU.002.03.1.1 | reverse complement strand
GCTGGAGAAAGACGAAAGGATTTGTGGTTTTCGAAGCCATGTGCCGCCTGTCTTCGAGACCCGTTGACCGGATCTCCTGGATGATCCCGCTGGCCGGGATGTGCCGCCTGAGCCTGTGTTCACGCCGAATCAGCGCAATCATTTCGCCCATGCAAATCGGACGCGTAAAGCCGGCTTCCCAGCTCCACGCGTCGCGTGTCTGTTTCGTCTACATAAAACCGATTCTTGATCCACGCAAGTGGCAAGTGTCCGCTTTATGACCAAACGCCGCCTCGGAACCATCCAGTCGTCCCGTCCCGGCTATGGCCTCTTATGCCCCAAGACAGCCTATATGGCAAGTCACCGCGCGATTTTCAAAGGGCCGATGCGTGGAAGACCAGACAATTTTCATGAATTGGCCATTTCGAAAAATGGCACGGGCAGCAGGGCTCGAACCTACGACCTGCGGTTTTGGAGACCGCCGCTCTACCAACTGAGCTATGCCCGTATCGTGCGCGTGTCGGCGCAGCAGGCGCTTCCTAAAAGCTTCCGCGCGCGCTGTAAAGAGCGGTCTGATCTGATCGTCCCATTCCTGCCTGCTTTCAGCATCAGGTCGGAAATCTTCGTGCCAAATCGGGATCATCCGCCCGACGGCGGCCTGTACGGTCCGCCAGGCACGCCCCAGCCCCAGGCCGGCATCGGTTCCGTCTCAGGGTCGCAAGTCTCGCCAAGGTTCGAGTTCATCTTCGCCAGCCGCGACCCCCATTCGAAATAGGCCATGAACGCCGAGCGGAATTCCGGATCGTCGGGCAGCCCGACCTCGTCGGCAGCGTCAGCGAGAAGATTGATCCAGCGGCGGCGCTGTTCCTCGCTCAGGTGCTTGCCGAGATGGTGCATCACCATCTCGCGGTGGCCGCCATGCTCTTCGCTGTAGGTCTTCGGTCCACCAAAGACCTCGCCGATGAAGGCGGCGACATGCGCGGGATGGTCCGGCGACATGTTTTTGAACACCGGGCCGACGATGGAATCCCTAGACACCTTGTCGTAGAAGGTTTGGGTCAGGCGATTCAGCGCTTCGGTGCCGCCGGCCCATTCGAACAATGTCGGGATATTTTGGCTCATTCTCGATCCTCGACCGGCCAGAGCGTCACTTGCTTCGGACGATAGCGGAACTATCGAACGTTGCTCAACCTGCCTCGATGGCCAGCTTGGGCCGGCTGCATGCCTGCGCCTTACAACTTGACGGGCGCGTCAGCCTGAACCTCGGACGTCGGAACCACGCGACAATTCTCCGGCATTGGCGCCGATTTGCAGATGGTCGGACCGGTAAATTCGTCAACCGATTCAAGCCCGGTCGTCAGCCCGACTTTCAACATCATGTCGGGTTCGAGCTGCCGATCACGAGAAGCCGGCACCGACCGGATCGCCACCAGCAGACCGGGTC
>NZ_RZTI01000276.1:0-1451 GCF_003997275.1 Mesorhizobium sp. M6A.T.Ce.TU.002.03.1.1 | reverse complement strand
GCCCCGAGCCGATGATTGCGACGCGCTTGCCGGTCTTCTTTTCCGGCGGATAGGGCCGGATATGACCGGTTTCATAGGCCTTATCGGCGATCGCCTGTTCGATCGTCTTGATGGCGACCGGAATGTCCTCGAGGTTCAGCGTGCAGGCTTCCTCGCAAGGTGCCGGACAGATGCGGCCGGTGAACTCTGGGAAATTGTTGGTCGAATGCAAGTTGCGGATCGCATTGTCCCAGTCGCCATTGTAGACGAGGTCGTTCCAGTCCGGGATCTGGTTGTGGATCGGGCAGCCCGTTGGCCCATGGCAGTACGGAATGCCGCAATCCATGCAGCGCGCGGCCTGTTTCTCGACCTCCTTGTCCGACATCGGCAGCGTGAACTCGCGAAAATGCCGGATGCGGTCGGAAGCCGGCTGGTACTTGTGCACCTGCCGGTCGATCTCGAGAAACCCTGTTACCTTGCCCATAGTCCAGTTCCTGCTGTCCAGATGGTGCGGTTTTCGCCGCACCCGTTAACCTCTTGAGGCAGCCATGGCAACCTTCAGCACGAGGTCAGGATTGTTGATGAGACCCGTGCCGGGAAGCCAGGCTTCCCGGCAACTCCCAAAGCCTATTCTGCCGCTACGCCCATGCGCATGCGTTCCATCTCGATCAGCGCGCGGCGATATTCGACCGGCATGATCTTCCGGAACTTCGGCCGGAAAGTCGCCCAATTGTCGAGGATCTCGCGGCCCCGCACCGAACCCGTGTAATGGACGTGGTTCGAGATCAACTGATAGAGCCGCTCCTCGTCATGGCTGGTCATATCGCCCGACACGTCGACACGACCTTTGTGGTCGAGGTCACCGCCATGATGGAGCAGTTTCTCCATCAGATCGTCTTCCTCCGGAACCGGCTCCAGTTCGACCATCGCCATGTTGCAGCGCGCGGCGAAGTCGCCTGCCTCGTCGAGCACATAGGCGACGCCGCCCGACATGCCAGCTGCAAAGTTGCGGCCGGTCTGGCCGATGACGACGACGATGCCGCCGGTCATGTACTCGCAGCCATGATCGCCGACGCCTTCGACGACGGCGGCGACGCCCGAGTTGCGCACGGCAAAACGCTCGCCGGCGACGCCGCTGAAATAGGCCTCACCCTCGGTCGCGCCGTAGAGCACCGTGTTGCCGACGATGATGGACTCGGCGGCAACGATCTTCGTGTTCTCCGGCGGGCGGATGACGATGCGTCCACCCGACAGACCCTTGCCGACATAGTCGTTGGCAGCACCGACCAGCTCGAACGAGACGCCGCGCGCCAGGAAGGCGCCGAAGGACTGACCGGCCGTGCCGGTGAGCTTCACCGAGATCGTGTCCTCGCGCAGGCCCTTGTGCTTGAAGCGCTTTGCCACCTCGCCCGACAGCATGGCACCCGTCGAACGGTCGACATTGCGGATCGGCAGCTCGATGCTGACCGGCT
>NZ_RZTI01000275.1:0-1478 GCF_003997275.1 Mesorhizobium sp. M6A.T.Ce.TU.002.03.1.1 | reverse complement strand
AGACGAGGCAGAGGCCGCCGAGGCAGAAGCCACCGCCGCGACTGCAGCCACGACGGACGACACGGACACCGCCGGGACAGACCAGGACGCCACCAACCGCCGGGCCGTGACAATTGATTCCGCCGACAGGCAGGAGCTCGATCCGGGCGCCGAGCGCGCCGAAGCCATCGAAGGTCGGGACAGGAAGGTCGAGGACGACCCGTTCGCCGCCACCGGCATCAAACTCGGCTCGTTCGTGATCAGGCCGACGCTCGAACAAGGCCTGACGGCCTCGTCGAATGCCGATTCAAGCGCCGACGGCAAGCCGGCACTGCTGTCGGAAACGACGCTGCGCTTCAATGCCGTCTCCGACTGGCGAGAGAATTCGGCTGTCATCGACGGCTACGGCACTTTTCTCAAGACCATATCGGGCGACGAGATTCAGGAGTTGCGGGGCCGAGTCGACGGCACGTTCAATGTCGACCTCGACAACGATCTGCGCGCCATCGCCAAGCTCGGTTACGAGGCGGCGCCGGAATCGGCTTCGTCGCCGGTCGTTGTCGAAGGCACCATCGAGCAGCCAGTGCGCCAGACCATTGACGGCAGTCTCGCGGTCGAGAAGGATGCCGGCAAGATGCGCTTTGCACTGACCGGCGCGGTCGAACGCGACATCTATGGCGACGCCAAGCTTTCGACGGGCGGAACGGTGTCGCAGAAAGCCCGCGACTCGACGCTCTATACCGCCACCTTGCGTACCGGCTATGAGATTTCTCCCGCCATCACGCCTTTCACCGAGGTCGAAATCGGCCGCCGCGTCTATGATTTGCGCGTCGACCCCAATGGTTTCGAACGATCCTCGACACGGCTTGGCGTACGGGCCGGTGCCGAACTCGACCTCGGCGAGAAGCTTGCCGGCGAATTCTCGGCCGGCTGGCTGCGGGAAGCGATCGACGATGACCGCCTGGAGGCGATTTCGGGCGCCACGGTGAACGCCGACCTCAGATGGTCGCCGGAACGCGGCACCACGATCGGCCTCACCGGCCAAACCACCGTCGAGGGCACGACAACTCCCGACGAAAGCGGCGACATCCTTTACTCCGGCCGCCTCACCGGCGAGCGGGAAATCCGTGCCAACCTGATCGGGAACGCAGCTCTCGGCGTGGACTGGCGCGACTATATCGGGTCCGACGGCCATGACCTGACGCTGAGCGCCGAGGCCGGACTGACATGGTGGCTGAACCGGTATGCCGGACTGACCACCCGCGCCAGAACCGAAAAACAGACCAGCAACCTGGAGGGCCGCGACTACACGGCCCACAGCATCTTCGTCGGGGTGACGCTGCAGCCGTAAAGCAAGCCGTTGAAGGTTTGGGTACGTCGAGATTCGGGTCAGGCAGTGGCGGGAACGGCGGTTTCGAGAACCTGAACGCGGCCTACATTGGGTTATGCAAGTACCGGAAGCGCAGAAATCGCCGTTCGCAGGCCGGCTGAATGTCAGC
>NZ_RZTI01000274.1:0-1486 GCF_003997275.1 Mesorhizobium sp. M6A.T.Ce.TU.002.03.1.1 | reverse complement strand
GGCCAAGAGCGCCGGCGTCGGCACTGCCGGCCTTGAGGCGCTGGAAAACGCCACCGCCGATGAAAAGGTGCTAGCACGCGACCGCTCCCAAGGCGTCTTTACCCAGACCTTCGTTGAGTTCTCGAACCGTATGATCTCGTCCCATAGGCTGAAGCAGGGCGCGGCCAATCTGAAGAAATACGCGGATGTTTTTGCCCGCGCCGACCGGGAATTTGGCGTCCAGCCACCGATCATCGCCGCTTTCTGGGCGCTAGAAACCGATTTCGGCGCTGTGCAGGGCGATTTCCACACGCTGAACGCACTGGTCACGCTCTCGCATGACTGCCGCCGCCCGCAACTCTTCCGGCCGCAGATCACGCCGCTGCTGACCCTCATCGATCGCGGCGTCGTGCCGGCCGATGTCACCGGCGCTTGGGCGGGCGAAATCGGCCAGACGCAGATGCTGCCGTCCGACTATCTCGGCCGCGGCGTCGATGGCGACGGCGACGGTCTGGTCGACCTGCGCAGCAGCGCGCCGGACGTGATCATGACCACGGCCAACAAGATCATGTCGCGCGGCTGGAAACGCGACCAGCCCTGGATCGAGGAAGTCCGCGTGCCAGACGACATGCCATGGGACCAGACCGGCCGCACCAACAAGCTGCCGCTGACGCAGTGGGCTCAGTGGGGTGTCACCAACCCGAATGGCACGCCGCTTGTCGACAACGGCCTAAAGGCAGGTCTCGCGCTGCCCATGGGTCGCAAGGGACCGGCCTTCCTCGTCTACGACAATTTCGACGTCTATCTCGAATGGAACCAATCCTTCACCTATGCGCTGACCGCGGCAAATCTCGCCACGCGGCTGGCGGGCGCGCCGCAATTCGATCCGCGCAATCCCGAACCCGGCCTCAACGGCGACCAGATGAGGGCCTTGCAGACGAAGCTCGAGGCCAAAGGCTATGACGTGGGCACGGTCGACGGCATCCTGGGCACCAACACCCGCGAGGCGATCCGCAAGGAGCAGAAGCGGCTAGGCTTACCGGTCGACGGCTGGCCGACACCGGAGCTTTTGGGGAAGCTGTAGCTCCTCTTCCTTCTCCCCTGTGGGAGAAGGTGGATCGGCGCGCAGCGCCGAGACGGATGAGGGGTGTTGGAAGAAACGCCAGCGCCGCGATCCGTCCAGCACCCCTCATCCGACCGAGCTGCGCTCGGCCACCTTCTCCCACAAGGAGGGCTTTGCACGGGGAGCGAAGTGGATTTCGGTGGTCAGTGAGGGCCTTTTTGAAGGCCGGCAGAGCGGTTTTCCGCGGCCCTTGCGGGGCCTTTGTCGGTTTAGGCAGCCATCCTGCCGGATTGTGGACGCACTCCTCCCTCATGTCCGCCTCTCATCGGGTGGATAGAGGACGCCAATCATGGTGCGCAGATTGTAAGCGCAGGCGGCCAGTATGCACTGCGTGCGGTTGGTGGCGAGGTTGAAGAAGCGCAGGCGTCGCATGCCGTAACGCTC
>NZ_RZTI01000273.1:0-1491 GCF_003997275.1 Mesorhizobium sp. M6A.T.Ce.TU.002.03.1.1 | reverse complement strand
GCGTCGTCTGCGCGTCGGCGCGGATCGAGGACGAATCCGTGTCGAAGAAGATGCGGTCGCCGATGTTGACGGTGAAGTCCTGGGCCGATCCGGGCGTTGCCGCTCCGGCGCCGCTGAGACCGAGGTCGGCGGCGCTGTTCGGGGTCTTCTTCGAGGCGCAACCGGCGATGGCGAGCGACGCCACCAGCGCGATCATCACCGGGTTTCTGGTAAGTGCTGCGATACGGCCCATGCCGCCTCTCCTTCGCAATTCGAGTGATTTCGTTGATCGTCCAGTAACCACGTTTGGGTTAACCGGCGTTCAAGAAACACGGTTAAAATTTGGTTTCGGCTGCCGTCCGCAGCCGTTTTGCCAGGGGCCGCCCAAGGGGTCCACAATGTGCGCGGACCCTAGGCGGAAATGCGGCTAAAACGCGACCAAGCCGTGGAAAGGAGTGAATTGAAGAGTTGAGGAATCCCGTTTTCTTCATCTCTTCATCTCTTCAATTCTTCAATTCTTCATTTCTCCAATTCCTCTCACTCGAGCAGCGGCGACCAGGCTGGATCCGACGCGAAATTCGCGGTCGGGATCGACTGTTCGTTGCGGCCGGTGAGATCGACCGAAACGAGTTTCGGACCGCCGGCTGAATCGCGGAAGAACATCAGCACCCGGCCGTTGGGCGCCCAGGTCGGCCCCTCCTGCTGGAAGCCGGTTGAAAGGATGCGCTCACCCGAACCGTCGATGCGCATGACGCCGATCTGGAATTCACCGGCGGTCTGCTTGGTGAAGGCGATCAGATCGCCGCGCGGCGACCACACCGGCGTCGAATAGACGCCGTCGCCGAAGGAGATGCGGGTCTGGCCCGAACCGTCGGCGCCCATCACATAGATCTGCGCGCGGCCGCCGCGGTCGGAAGTGAACACCACCTTGCTGCCATCAGGCGAATAGGACGGCGAGGTGTCAATGGCCGCCGAATTGGTGAGCCTGGTCGTCGAGCGGCTTCTCAAATCCATGGCGAAAATGTTGGAATTGCCGTCGTCGCGCAGCAGGCTCATGATCACCTTCTGGCCGTCGGGCGAGAAGCGCGGTGCAAAGGTCATGCCGGGAAAGTCGCCGACCAGCTCGCGCTGCCCGGTCTCGATCTGCAGCAGATAGACCTTCGGCTGGCCGCTTTCATAGGACATGTAGGTGATTTCCTGCCGGTTCGGCGAGAAACGCGGCGTCAGCACGATCGACTTGCCGTTCGACAGGTAGCGGACATTGGCGCCGTCCTGGTCCATGATGGCGAGGCGCTTCTTGCGCGCATTCTTTGCGCCCGATTCGTCGATGAAGACGACGCGCGTGTCGAAATAGCCCTTCTCGCCGGTCAGCCGCTCATAGATGGCGTCGGCAATGATATGGGCGACGCGCCTTGTATTGGCATCGTTGGCGAAGAACTGCTCGCCCGACATCTGCTGACCGGCAAAGGTGTCCCACAGCCTGTACTGGGCGCGGACGCGGCCGTCGGCCTC
>NZ_RZTI01000272.1:645-1546 GCF_003997275.1 Mesorhizobium sp. M6A.T.Ce.TU.002.03.1.1 | reverse complement strand
CAACCCGCCTCTGGCGCGCAATTTTCCCGCAAGCGCAAGCAGCTTCTTGCGTTCGAGGATGCGCCCGTCTGGATTGTTGGGGTTAACGACGATGGCAAGGTCGGCTCCTGCCAGGGCTTCGAAATCATCGACCTCCATCACAGCATGGCCGGCGATCGCCGCTGCCCGCTGATGTTCGGCGTAGGTCGGCCCGAGCACCAGCGCCTTACCGGGGCTCGCCAGCGAGGCGACGCGCGGCAACAAGATCTGGGTGCCAGGCGCCGACATCACATGCGCTGCCGATGGCGAGCCATAGGCGCTTGCCGCGACGTCGGCCAACTCGCGGGCGCGCGCGGCTTCCGGCAATCTCGACAGGGCGGTGGCGGGCAACTCGAAAAACGGATAGGAGTGCGGATTGATACCGGTCGAGAGGTCGACGAAGGGTTGTGGCGCGTGCGGGAAAAGCGCCCTCGCCCGGCCAAGGCTTCCGCCGTGATCCACCACTGTCGCCGCTCCATCAAGAGACTTCATGTCGATCCTGATCGCTTTCCTGTCACTGGTTGTTGAATTCGCTGTCGGCTACCCGGCCTGGCTGTTCGGCGCCATCGGCCATCCCGTCACCTGGTTCGGCAGGCTGATATCCTTTCTCGACCGCAGGCTCAACCGCGATACTGATTCCGACGCCCTGCGTCGCCGGCGCGGTGTTCATGCGCTGCTGATCATCGTGCTGGTGCCGGCCGCCATCGCCTTCGCGGTGGAAACCATGCTTTCGGGCATTCCCGCCGGACTGGTCCTCACGGCAATTCTGGCGACGTCGCTGCTGTCGCAGAAGAGCCTGGCCGAGCATGTCGAGGCGGTGGCCGACGGGTTGGACAATGGCGGACTCGATATCGGCCGTGTTGCCGTCTCGCGGATCGTCGGC
>NZ_RZTI01000272.1:0-636 GCF_003997275.1 Mesorhizobium sp. M6A.T.Ce.TU.002.03.1.1 | reverse complement strand
AGGGCCGCCAACCCCGCCGATTCGATGATCGGCCACCGCACGCCGCGCCACGAGGCCTTCGGCCGGGCGGCGGCGCGCTTCGACGATCTGATCAACCTGCCGGCGTCACGGCTGACCGCGCTGCTCATCGTGGCTGCCTCTTTCTTCGTCAAAGGCGCCGATGCCGGCAACGCCTGGCGCACCGTGCAGCGCGACGCGAAAAAGCACCGCTCGCCCAATGCCGGCTGGCCTGAGGCAGCGATGGCCGGCGCGCTTGGCCTGGCGCTCGCCGGCCCGCGTTCCTATGACGGCGTCATGGTCGATGATGCATTCATGGGCGAAGGCGGCCGCCGCGATGCGGAAAGCATCGACATCAGGCGGGCGCTGAAACTCTACCGGACGGCCGACCTTCTGCTGATCGCGCTGTTCGGCTTGCTGTCGGTGATCGTCATCGCTGCGTGACGTTTAATCCGGTCGAGATCGGCTAAAACAAAAAACCCGCCTCAAAGGCAGGTCGCTGGCGCAAATCAGCACCATGAATAAATTCCTAGCATAACTGCCGTCACAAAGCAATCGATTTCGGGCCACGAAGTGGCCAATCGCTTCAGGTTTGCGCTGCCCCTCACTCTTACCATTCCGGGGCGAGCCGCTTCGTGC
>NZ_RZTI01000271.1:0-1722 GCF_003997275.1 Mesorhizobium sp. M6A.T.Ce.TU.002.03.1.1 | reverse complement strand
AAAAATGGCCCGCCCCCGACTCGGCCTCGCCGGTTTCGGTCGAGCCGCTGCCGGCCGTACCGCCGCCACCGCCGATCGACTGCGCGAAGACGCCATAGGAATTGTCGCCCTGGGTGATGATGGTTCCGGTCGTATTGTTGATGACATGGACGAACTTGCCGATGCCGCCATTGCCGCCAAGGCCGCCAAGAGCCGCCGAAATGGAAACAGAGGCGTCGGCGGATGTCGAACCGGCCGCGCCGCCGACACCGCCACTGCCGCCGATCGACTGCGCCATGATGCCGTGCGAATTGGCCTTGTCCGTCAGGACGATACCGCTGTTGGTGACATGGACCTCACCACCATCGCCGCCGCCGGCGCCAAGACCGCCCATCGAGAACTTGACGTCCACGGTGCCGCCGTCGCTGCCCGTGCTCTTGCCGGCGCCGCCGGCGCCGCCGCCACCGCCGATCGACTGCGCGAAAATGCCGATGGAATTTTCCTGCCTGGTCCAGATCAGGCCGGTGGACTGATTGGTGACCTCGACGAGCTTGCCTTCGCCGGCGCTGCCGCCGAAGCCGGCTATCGCGCCGCCGATCGCGTATTCGGCTTTGGCACCGGCCGACGCAGAGCCGCCGACGCCGCCGCCGCCGCCGATGGAGCTGGCGCTGATGCCGTAGGAGAACGCGCCGTCGGTGATGATCCAGTTGCTGTTGGTGACCGACACTTCGCCGCCGTCGCCGGCCGTGCCACCCGGGAGAGACAGGGCCACGCCGATCGAAACGGTCGTCTCGCCGTTGTCGCCGGCACCACCACCGACGTCCTCGTCGGAAGCTGAAGCCGCGCCAGACGCGCCGCCGCCGCCGCCGACCGCCATCGCCATGATACCGGACGAACCGAAGCCCTGCGTGGTGATGAGGCCGGAATTGATGACGGTCACCTTTCTGGCTTCGCTGGCGCCGCCGCCATGTCCAGCCAAGCCCATATTCACGTTGACGCTGGTCTGGCTGCTGCCGCCGATATTGTAGGACTTGGCGGTGCTGGAGCCGCCAATGCCGCCGCCGCCGCCGATCGACTGGGCGATGATGCCCGACGAGAAGGCGCCGGTCGTGGTCAGCGTGCCCGAATTGATGACGTCGACTGTGTTGCCGTAGCTGCCGGTGCCGCCGCCGCCACCCATGGCGAAATTCGCCGCGACATTGACACCGCTGCCGCCGCCGACATTGGCCGACCCGCCAGTGCTGGTGCCGCCATTGCCGCCGCCGCCACCGATCGACTGCGCAACGATCGCGCTGCTGGAATCGCCACTAGTCGTTACCGACATCGCATTGGTCACATGGACGTCACCGGCGAAATCGCCATTGCCGCCGCCGCCGCCGATATTGACGGTGGCGCTGACCGTCACATTGTTGCCGTAGCCGCCAGCGCCACCGAACGTATCACCGGCGTTGCCGCCACCACCGCCGATCGACTGAGCCATGATCCCAACGGCCTGGAAGCCCTGGGTTTCGATCCTGCCGCCGCCGGCAAGCCCGGTCTCGACCCGGACCGTCTTGCCCTCGCCACCGCCGCCACCGCCGCCGCCCACGCCGACGCCGAGATTGACCGCCACGCCGTTGCTGACGGCACCCGCAATCGAGGTCGTGCGGCCACCATTGCCACCGCCGCCGCCGATCGATTGCGCCACGATGCCGCCCGAACCCGTGGCATCGGTAAGTGAAATGAGGTTGCCGTCCGCCTTAA
>NZ_RZTI01000270.1:0-1820 GCF_003997275.1 Mesorhizobium sp. M6A.T.Ce.TU.002.03.1.1 | reverse complement strand
CATCCAGCCGGGTACCAGCACGCCGCTCGCCTTCAACCTGACCAAGGCAGTGTTCTTCGATCCGGCGACCGAGAACCGTATCCTCTGACAGCCATGACAAACCCGGACATCGTCATCATCGGCTCCGGCATCGGCGGCGCCACGATCGCCTCCGGCCTTGCCGGCAGTGGCGCCTCGATCCTGATGCTGGAGCGCGGCGAGACGCTGCCAACGACGACGCACACGCGCGACACACGCGCCATCTTCGTCGACGGTCACTACCGTCCAAAGGAGATGTGGCGCGAGGCCGGGGGTGCTGCGTTCAACCCCGGCAACTACTACTATGTCGGCGGCAATTCGAAATTCTATGGCGCGGTGCTGATCCGCTACCGCAAGCAAGACTTTTCCGCGATGGAGCACTATGGCGGCATCTCGCCGGCCTGGCCGTTCTCCTATGAGGAGTTCGAGCCATGGTACTCCAGGGCCGAGCAGCTTTTTCGCGTGCGCGGCGCACTCGGCGAAGACCCGACCGAACCGTTCCACTCGATCCCCTATGCCTTCGGGCCGGTGCCGGACGAGGCGCCGATCGCCCGCGCCCGCGCCGAACTCAAGGGGCTCGGCCTGCACCCGGCATCGCTGCCGCTCGGCGTCGACATCGATGCCTGGCTGAAGGACGGCAAGACAGGCTGGGATGCCTTTCCCAACGCCGGGACCGGCAAGGTCGACGCCCAAACAGGGCCGCTGGCGGCAGCACTGGCCGACCGGAACATCCGGCTAGAGACCAGTGCCCATGTCGAATATCTCGAAGCGTCATCGGATGCCAGGACGATCGCCGCCGTTCACTATCGCCAGAATGGCACGCTGAAGAAAGTGACGCCGAAACTGGTCATCCTCTCGGCCGGCGCGGTCAATTCAGCGGTCATCCTGCTGCGCTCGCCCTCTCCCAACAATGGCAAGGGAGGCGGCAAGGGCCTCGCCAACCGTTCCGACCAGGTCGGCCGCAATTTCATGAACCACAATTCGAGCGCCATGCTGGCGATCGATCCGCGCCGCAGGAACACATCCGTCTACCAGAAGACGCTGATGCTCAACGACTACTATCTGTCCGACGGCAAGGGCGGCAAGCCGCTCGGCAACGTCCAGCTTCTCGGCAAGATCGACGGCAATATCTTGAGGGCCAACGTCAAGCTTGCACCCAAATTCGCGCTGGACTTCATGGCCGGCCACGCCGTCGACTGGTATCTGATGTGCGAGGACCTGCCCGATCCCGAAAGTCGCATCATGGTCGATGGCAAGGACATCGTCATGCAGTGGCGGCGCTCCAACATGCAGTCGCTCGACGGGCTGACCAAGGTGATGCGTGAAAACTTCCGCGCCTGCGGCTATCCGATCGTCCTGTCGCGGCCTTTCGACAAGCGAACGCCGTCGCACCAGTGCGGCACGGTTAAGATGGGCGACGATCCGGCGACCTCGCCGCTCGACCCGTTCTGCCGCTCGTTCGATCACCGGAACCTGTTTGTCGTCGACGCTAGCTTCCTGCCCAACTCGGCCGCAGTCAATCCGGCGCTGTCGATCGCAGCACAAGCGCTGCGTGTCGCCGACCATATCCGCAAGACGGAGCTTGTCGCATGACCCGCCCGGCGGCCATCGTCACCGGCGGCGCGCGCGGCATTGGGCTGGCCTGCGCCGAGGCGCTGGCCGATGCCGGCTTCGACATCCTTGTCGTGGACCTTGCCGACAATGCCGCTGACGGACTTGCCGCCAACATCGCTGCCCGCGGTGCGAAATTCGCCTACCATTGTGGCGACATCGCCGATCTCGAAAACCATGCGGCGCTGGTC
>NZ_RZTI01000026.1:0-60054 GCF_003997275.1 Mesorhizobium sp. M6A.T.Ce.TU.002.03.1.1 | reverse complement strand
GCTTGATCTGGGCGACGCGGCCCTGGATCTCGGCCTTCTTGCCGGCGCCGTCGACGATGGTGGTGTTCTCCTTGGAGATCGACACCTTCTTGGCGCGGCCGAGCATGTTGAGGCCGACATTCTCGAGCTTGATGCCGAGGTCTTCCGAGATGACCTGGCCACCGGTGAGGATGGCGATGTCTTCCAGCATGGCCTTGCGGCGATCACCGAAGCCCGGCGCCTTGACGGCGGCGATCTTCAGGCCGCCACGCAGCTTGTTGACGACCAGCGTGGCCAGAGCCTCGCCTTCGACGTCTTCCGAGATGATGAGCAGCGGCTTCGAGGTCTGCACGACGGCTTCGAGAACCGGCAGCATGGCCTGCAGGTTGGACAGCTTCTTCTCGTGCAGGAGGATGTAGACGTCCTCGAGCTCGGCAACCATCTTGTCGGCGTTGGTGACGAAGTAGGGCGAGAGGTAGCCGCGGTCGAACTGCATGCCTTCGACGACTTCGAGTTCGGTCTCGGCGGTCTTGGCTTCCTCAACCGTGATGACGCCTTCGTTGCCGACCTTCTGCATCGCTTCGGCGATCATCTTGCCGACCGAAGCATCGCCGTTGCCGGCGATGGTGCCGACCTGGGCAACCTCTTCGGAGGTCTTGATCTTCTTGGCGTTCTTGATCAGCGTCGCAACGACGTCGGTTACCGCGAGGTCGATGCCGCGCTTCAGGTCCATCGGGTTCATGCCGGCGGCAACGGCCTTGTGGCCTTCCTGGACGATCGACTGTGCCAGAACGGTCGCGGTCGTGGTGCCGTCGCCGGCGATGTCGTTGGTCTTCGAAGCAACTTCGCGGACCATCTGCGCGCCCATGTTCTCGAACTTGTCCTCAAGCTCGATTTCCTTGGCGACGGTGACGCCGTCCTTGGTGATGCGCGGGGCGCCGAACGACTTGTCGATGACGACGTTGCGGCCCTTGGGGCCGAGCGTGACCTTCACCGCGTCGGCGAGGATGTTGACGCCGCGCAGCATGCGCTCGCGGGCATCACGGGAGAATTTTACGTCTTTGGCAGCCATTTTTAGCTCCTGGCAGGGGCTTCAATCGAGCCCGGGAATTCAGTTGACGAAAGGGCCTGATATGAGCCGATGATGCCCATGATGTCGGATTCCTTCATGATCAGAAGGTCTTCGCCATTGAGCTTGACTTCCGTGCCCGACCACTTGCCGAACAGGATGCGGTCGCCAGCCTTGACGTCCAGTGGGACGAGCTTGCCAGCTTCGTCGCGGGCGCCGGAGCCGACGGCGATGATCTCGCCTTCCTGCGGCTTTTCCTTTGCCGTATCCGGGATGATGATCCCGCCAGCGGTCTTGGATTCGGATTCGACCCGGCGAACGACCACGCGGTCATGCAGCGGGCGGAACTTCGACTTTGCCATTTTCGGATTTTTCCCTGGTGCGGATGTTGAGGGGTTTTTGTTAGCACTCGCGATGGACGAGTGCTAACGCGATAGTGAGGTAGGCTGTAAGCGGGCACTCGTCAAGACGGACGAGGGCAGGCGAGGAGCTCTGGCCCCCTCCCCGGTGGAACCCAACGCATACGCGCATCCGCGTTGATGGCTGCGAGCCCCACATTTCCATTGAATTCGGCGTCATGACGCCAACTTGCGCGCGCCGCTTCCAAGTCGTCAGTCGTGCTGCCGTCAGCACGAACATAGGGCTGCGCTTCACTTCCCGTCGAAGCCGCGGCAAGCAGCGTCGCCGTCAGCACGCTCCTTTGCAGATGCTTGCCAAAGGTGGACAGTGAGCGCACCTGCGCCGGGCTGTTGGTGCGAACGTAAGACGTCATTGACAACTCCTTTTTGCAAGTCGAGCCCTTCTCCACCTTCGGCCGCCGTCGACGCGAAGAAGTCCGCATCGCGTTGATGACGAGCTGCGAAAAAGAGAAAGATGTGTTTGATGGCTGCGGCCCCAACGGTGCCTTCAGATTTGAGATCACTTCCGCCGCGAGCGGCTGAAGCTCCTCGCAACGTCACAATCGAATCTGCTGCCAAGCCTCCAGGAAAGGAGAGCATTGCTCATCTCGCGCTTGTGCATGCAGTCAACCTTCGATCCGTGTTGCCACATCTCAAGTGCAAATGCCGTGCCAAAGCTCACTGGGTAGTGAACGCATGGCTCTCCCTGAAAACCTCACAAATCCAGCATGGTCAATTGTGCGGAACCCGACATGCGTCTTCTGCCACTGTCAGCTTTCGGACAGGCATGACGCGTTTCGCGCCGACCACCGGTCGATCGGTTTTGGGGCCGGTCTGTTCGCCTCATAAGAGCGCGTCACGTTGCGTAGCGGTTTCCCGAGCGCCGCCACATGACACTGGACCTGCAGGTAGCACCGGCTTCTCATCCAGCCTTGCTTTGGCCCCTTCGCGTATCAAATTCCCGCTGGCGAGCCCTGCTTTCATAGATCGCACCATGCCGGATGTCTGCTCTGGCGCCCGACCCGCTGGCACGATCTCGATCCGGCATAAGGGCGCAGCATCTTTGCAGGCCGTTTCATCCCGGCGTCCTGCTTGGCTGAAAGACCGCACTTGGCGAGCGGTCTCCATGCTCTCTCCAAGGACCATCCCTGCGGCTGGCTTGTCGACCTATGGGCGGGTCCGGCCGCCCGAAACCCTCGCCATCAGCTTTTTTCCCCGCCGCCTGCGGCGGCTTCCTCGCGCCGCTTCGCTCACAAAAAAGCTGCCCGCTCGGATCCTTCGCTGTCGCTGCGGCCCTGTCGGATTCAGGCGGTCCTGACGCGCCCATTACGGTGCGCCATCGCAGGGGATGGTCCCCGGCGAAACCACAAAAGGAGACTTCGAAATGACCGCGATCGGTTACGTCAACAAGCAGGAAAACGGCGCCTACAAGGGCCAGCTCAAGACGCTCAGCGTCCGCGCCGACATCGATATCGTCCCCAACCAGGCCAAGAGCGCCGACAACCATCCCGACTTCCGGGTGCTTACGCAAGGGGTCGAAGTTGGCGCCGGCTGGATCCGCACCGGCGAGACTTCCGGCAAGGATTATGTGAGCCTGTCGATTGCAGCGCCGGAGTTCGGACCGCGCAAGCTCTACGCCAATCTCGGCCGCGCCGCCGGCCAGGACGATCACGACACCTACGCCATCATCTGGAACCCGGCCGACTGACCGGCCGAGATAGAGCCTCGCGCCGCAGCCCCGGCGCGGGGCTCATTCCCAGGAGTTCCACCCAAACCCCGTCCGCCCTAAAGGGCGGCGAAAACTCTCCCCCGACTCTTCGCCCGTCCCCGAGACGATCTCCCTCGCCCATCCTCGCCCTCGCTTGTCCGAAGCGAAACGAGGATCATCATGGACGACGAAAACGAACGCGCGGCCCGCGCGAAAAAGGGCAGCCCGTTTCTCAGCACAGCCCAAGCCGCCTTCTATATCGGGCTCTCCCAGCGCACGCTCGAAAAGATGCGGCTCAAGGGCGGCGGCCCGAAATTCCGCAAGCACGGCCGCTATGTCCGCTATCACATCGACGAACTCGACCATTGGTCGAAAGGACACCCGCAGCACTCCACCGCCGGCGATGGCAAGGCCGGTTCCGGCCAGGGCGGCACGGGAGGCCGTTCATGAGGCGGCGCCCTTCCATCCATCTGATCGGCAGCCGCCTGAGGCGTGTTCGAGCCCGTAAGACGGTCGCCTTGGCCGCGGCCGGTCTCGGTCTTTTGGGCTTCACGGCGCTGGGAAAGCCCACCCCTTGGCTGGTCTGGAACGCCTCGGCCAGCGCGCCGATCGGCCTTTACCGCATCGCTGCGGGAGCGCTGGCGCGTGGCGATCTCGTGCTCGTGCGCCCGCCTGAATACGCGGCGTATCTCGCCGCCGAGCGCAGCTATCTGCCTCGCAATGTGCCGCTGGCAAAACGTCTTGCAGCGCTGCCGGACGATAATGTCTGCGCCTTCAATGACGCCATCATCATCGGCGGCGACATCGTCGCGCGCCGGCTCAAAATCGACGCCGAAGACCGACCTTTGCCATGGTGGAACGGCTGCCGAGCGCTCGGGGATAACGAGGTTTTCCTGCTCGGCAGCGACAAAAACCGCTCCTTCGACAGCCGCTATTTCGGGCCTGTTCCCACTCAAAATGTCATCGGGAGGCTCGTACCGCTATGGACCGAGTGACCCTCCTCTTGTTGGGCATGATCGCCATTGCGCCATGCGCCTGTTCCGCCTCGACCGGCGCTGAGCCGGTCGCCATCTCCCAAAGTCCGCAGCTGCGAAAGTGGCAGACGTTGGTATCGGAAGCAAGCCGGCGCTTCCATATTCCCCAAGCCTGGATCTATGCCGTCATGGCTGCCGAAAGCGGCGGCAAGACAATGCGCGGCGGCCGCCCCATCACCTCCCCCGCTGGCGCCATGGGCCTCATGCAGGTGATGCCCGGCACCTATGAGGAGATGCGGGTCGAACACGGCCTTGGGCCTAACCCCCACGATCCGCGCGACAATATCCTGGCCGGCACGGCCTATCTCAGCGCCATGTATGACCGCTTCGGATTTCCTGGCCTGTTTGGCGCCTACAATGCCGGTCCCGAGCGCTACGACGAGCATTTGAAGCGTGGCAAACCGCTGCCAGAAGAGACCGTCGAGTACCTCGACCAACTCAAGGCGGCCGGAGTTTCGGCGGCCGACATCGAGGCGTTCGAAAGCCAATCTGTCGCTCCAAAGGCGCAAATCGCTCCTCTCGGACGGTCGCTGTTCTTCATTCATGACGGTGTTCACTCAGGCGTGCGAAACGGCGATCTCTTCGTGCCGCTCGGCAAGGACGGCGCGCAGCCGAAGGAGCCGGTGCGTTAGCCATGGGCGGACGGGGGCGCGTCTGGCGGGGCTGGGCGCGTAAGGCAAGATAAAGGTACCGCCTCCAGGAGGCGGTTAAATCTTTGTCTGCACATCGTTTTTCCAGGAGGCTGCCGCCGGTGCCAAGAGGGTTGGACGTGTAAGTGTCTGATTTTGCTTAATATGTCTGGGAGGCTCGCATGAAGGATGACGAGTTCAGGCCGAAGCTCGGCAAAATCGGGTCGCGCGGCTCGAAGGCAGGCAAACGCTATGCCGGTCAAGTCCGGGCAGCCGTCAACCGAGCCGGCGGCCAGCCCCAGCCCGGCGGTCGCTTCACGGGCAGCCGGACAGGGCGCGGCGGGGCGGCTGCGGCGCTGCTGAAATCGCGCGACCGGTATGCCGCCTTCCGCCAGCGCCGGGTGATCGTCAAGGCGCGGATCGTCAAGCTCGCCGGCAAGGGCGCGGACGGGGCGCGTGCCCATCTACGCTATCTTCAGCGCGACGGCGTCACCCGAGAAGGTGCGCCTGGCGAGCTCTACGGCGCCGACAGCGACCGCGTCGACGGCAAGGCGTTCATCGATCGCGCGGACGGCGACCGCCACCAATTCCGCTTCATCGTCGCTGCCGAAGACGGCATCGAGTATGAAGACCTGAAGGCGCTGACGCGGCGGCTCATGGCGCAGATGCAGGAAGACCTCGGCACGAAGCTCGACTGGGTCGCGGTTGATCATTTCAACACCGGCCACCCGCACAGCCACATCATCGTCCGAGGCAGGGACGACCGTGGCGAGAACCTGGTCATCGCGCGCGAATATATCTCATCTGGCATCCGCGAGCGGGCGGCCGAGCTGGTCAGCCTCGATCTCGGTCCGCGAACCGACCGCGAGATTGAGCTTCGCCTGCGCCGGGAAATGGAGCAGGAACGCTTCACCAGCATCGACCGTCGGCTGCTCAGCATGCGTGATGATGACGGGCTGGTCTCGCCGGGCGGTCCCGACGCCATTCGCCAGACGCTGCACCAGGGACGGCTGCGCAAGCTCGAGCGGATGGGTCTGGCCGCGGAGGTCGGCGCTGGCTCCTGGCGCCTCGACGATGAGCTCGAAGCCACGCTGCGCCGCACCGGCGAACGCGGCGACATCATCAAGACCATCCACCGCGAACTGGCCGGCAAGGGGCTTGCACGCAGTGCCGCCGACTGGGTGATCCACGATCGAGCCGGCGAGCCCGTCCAGTCTCTCGTCGGTCGCGTTGTCGCGCGTGGACTGGCCGACGAGATCAATGACCGCCACTACATGATCGTCGACGCCGTCGACGGTAAGAGCCATTGGATCGACATCGGTAGAGGCGAGGCGATGGAAACGATGCCTAATGGCTGCATCGTGCGTGTCGCGCCAAGGAACACCGAGCCGAGGCGGGTCGATCGTACCATCGCCGAAATCGCCGCCGCGAATGGCGGCCGTTACGACGTCGATATCCACCTGAAGCATGACCCATCCGCCACCGAGAGCTTTGCGCGAACGCATGTGCGGCGGCTGGAGGCGATCCGCCGCGCGACCGGCGGCGTTGAGCGAGAGCCGAACGGCACCTGGCTCATCGCGCCGGACCATCTCGATCGCGTCGCGAATTATGAGGGCCAGCGGGCCAGGGCCGAGCCTGTCGTTGTCGACAAGCTCTCCTCAATGGCGCTGGAGCGACAGGTCAGCTTCAACGGCGCCACCTGGCTCGACCGGGAGCTGGTTGCCGATAGACCCGAGCCTTTGCACGGATCCGGCTTCGGCTGCGACGTGAGAGAGGCGCAAGCTCGCCGGCGGGAGTGGCTGATCGCGCAAGGCCTCGCGCATGAAGAACAGGATCGGATCGTCTATCGAGCCAACATGCTTTCGATCCTGCGCCAGCGAGAACTGAACCGTGTTGCTGGCCAACTGTCGGAGGAACTTGGCCTGCCCTATGCCGAAGCGCGATCCGGAGGACGAGTAGAGGGTACGCTCCGCCGCTCCGTCGAGCTTGCCAGCGGAAAATATGCCGTCGTTGAGAAGTCGCGCGAGTTCACGCTGGTGCCATGGCGGCCGGTGCTTGAGCGCCATGTGGGCAAGGAGGTCTCCGGTGTCGTGAGTGGGGAGGGGATTTCATGGACCGTCGGCCGGCAAAGGAGCGGACCTGGTGTTTCGTGAGATGGTGTACAGCTTTTTTAGCCAGCGGCGCGGGCAGCCATGCGAGCCCGCGTAGACCTTATGGCCGCACGCCCGCAATCGGTCGCATGGACCCGCCAGGCGGGGCGGCTTTGGAGCGTTCGGACCCGACACGCTGCGTGAGTGGCCAGACTTCGAGCGCTCGAAGATGCGGACTGTTGTCTGCTGGCCGGCGTTATTCCGGCTGGCCTATGACCGCGGCGCAACAGTTCACCGCTGAAGTTGCCACGGGCGAACATCGACAAGAGAAAAAACACCATTGCGCGATACAAATCGCCGTTGAAAGCGTTTAGGTTGCATGCGCTTCGCCAAGTAAACGGATACCCCAGAAGAGAGCCATGACCACGGCCCGCCATATCGTGACGCTGCTTAAAAGCCACATTGCCGGCGACGAGGATCGTTTCCTCTCTATCGCGATGCAGCTTGCTGCGCATGAGGCACGTCAAGGCCATGGCAAGCTTGCTCAGGAGCTCAAGGATCTGGTCGACGCAGCCAAGAGCAGGGACGCCCGGATTGCCAAGAGCAGTCGGCCGGTTCCCCTTTTTCAGCCAAAGGGCGAGCTCGCAGGGCTCCTGCATGTGCGCTATCCGGACCTGCGACTGACCGACATGATTTTGCCGGACAGTCTGCGCTCGCGCCTGCACCGCGTGCTGGGAGAGCAGCGCCAACAAGCAAGCTTGCGCGAGCACGGGCTTGTTCCCCGTCGCAAACTGCTTCTGGTCGGCCCGCCAGGATCAGGCAAGACGATGACCGCATCGGCATTGGCCGGGGAGCTTCATCTGCCCCTTTTCACGATCGTCCTCGATGGTTTGATCACCAAGTTCATGGGAGAGACTGCCGGAAAGCTGCGGCTTGTTTTTGATGCAATGCAGGCGACGCGGGGCGTCTACTTCTTTGACGAATTCGATGCCATCGGCGCGCGTCGAGGCGAACGCCAGGATGTTGGCGAGATTCGGCGCGTGCTGAATTCGTTTCTGCAGTTTCTCGAGCAAGACGACAGCCACAGCCTGATTATTGCGGCAACAAATCATCCCGAGCTGCTCGACAGAGCTTTGTTCCGCCGTTTCGACGATGTCATCGAATACGCCGTGCCCGATCGGCCGATTATCGAGGCGCTGCTTCGGGCTCGACTCGACCGCTTCGACACCAGAGGGCTTGCCTGGAACGAGGCGATCTCTCAGGCAGAGAGACTGTCGCAGGCCGAGATCACCCGCGCGGCCGACGACGCTGCAAAAACCATCATATTGCGGGGGGGGAAGCGGATCACCTCGGAAGCGCTCATCGACGCTCTGAAGGAACGCCGGCAGGCTTCGCTGTCTGAGTAGCGACAGCACAGATCATAATGGCAGACGATTTTCCGCGCGACCGCGCCCATATCCACCTTCGCAACAACGGCATTCGGGAAGCCTATCGGCGGCCCAACCAACTTATACATGCACCGCCGCTGCCGGCGCGTGATCGGGCGTCGCATGCTGCGGCCTTGACGCAATCCATCGAACAAGCGGTCGAAAGTGCACGCCAGCAGATTGCGGCGCGTGACCCCCAGCTGTCGGTCGGCACGCCTGGCTTTTATCTCGAGATCGATCTGCCCATGTCCGGACGGGCGGCCCTCGACCAGTTGGCCGATCGTCGCCAGCACATGGAGCTGGTCGCCGTCCATGAGCCAACTCAACCCGGTGCTCCCATCACAGCGTCGGTGTTCCTGCCGCAAAGCGCGCAAGCCTATTATTTGCGGAAAGTCGAGGCGTATCGAGACGTTGACACTGACCGCGGCAGACCGCGCAACGAGCCGCTCGTCTCCCGCATGGAGACAGTCAGGCTGGCGACTGCACGATCGTTGTTTACCGACCACGACGACCTCTTCCCCCAGGCCGCTGACGAGCAGGTGTGGTGGGAAGTCTGGCTGCGCGACGGTCGCCGCGAGAACTTCGAGCACATTGCCGAAGCCCTGAACATCACTTTGCGCACGCATGCGGTCAGGTTTCCGGAGCGGGTGGTCATGCTGGCACTCGCCAGCACGGCAATGCTCGACCGCATGATTGCGCACAGCGATGTCGTCGCCGAGCTGCGGCGCGCGAAGGATACGCCGTCCTTCTTCATGGGCCTTGGCGGCGCGGAGCAAAGGGACTGGAGCGACGAGCTTCTCGGGCGCGTCAGACCGCCTCAACCGATATTGCGGTCTGCATTCTCGACAGCGGCGTGCGTCGCACCCACCCGTTGATCGAACCCGCACTTGCCGTTGAAGACTGGCACACCGTCAAACCGGCATGGGGCAGCGACGACACACCTGCGTGGAGCGGCCACGGGACGCGAATGGCAGGTGTCGGCCTGTACGGTGATCTGGTCCCGCTCCTGGTCGGAGGCGATCCAGTTCCATTGCCCTTTCGGCTGGAGAGTGTTCGTATCCTTCCGCCAGAAGACGAGGCAAACGATCCAGAACTCTATGGCGCGATCACCGCGGAAGCGATCGCCCGCGCCGAGGTGCAGGCGCCGGAGCGCCGCCGCGCGATCGCAATGGCTGTGACAAGCGCCAGTCCGGCGCGTGGAAGGCCCACATCGTGGTCTGCCGCTATCGACCAACTCTGTTTCGAAGAGGAACAGCGACGCTTGATCGTTCTCTCTGCCGGCAACATCGGCGATGACCTCATGCCGGCCGAGCATTTGACGCGCAACGATCTGGAAGCAGTCGATGATCCTTCTCAGGCCTGGAATGCGCTGACGGTCGGCGCTTTCACAGAAAAGGTCGATATCATTGACACCGACTTTGCGGGCTACGCTCCGATCGCGCCGGTCGGCGAGCTCTCGCCGCGCAGTCGCACTTCGGTCGTTTGGGACAGGCAGTGGCCGGTGAAGCCCGAGGTCGTCTTCGAAGGCGGCAATCTCGCCCATGACGGTGTGTTGCCTGGCGAGCCGATCGACGATCTGCAGATATTGACCACTTTCTATCGACCCGAACTGCGCCACTTCACCACCCTCGGAGATACGAGCGCGGCAACGGCCCATGCCGCACGGATGGCGGGACTAATTCTATCAGCGCGCCCCGAGCTGTGGCCTGAAACGGTTCGCGCCCTGATCGTCCACTCGGCCGAATGGACTCCGGCGATGCGCGCACGCATCGATGCGTGCAACGGAGCGAAGGGCGAGATCCAGGCGCTCGTGCGGCGCTATGGTTATGGCGTGCCAGATCTTGGGCGCGCGCTTCTGTCAACGGTGAACGACCTCACGCTTATCGTTGAAGATGAGCTTCAGCCTTTCCAGCGCGAGGGCGGCGCGGCTGCCAAAACGCGTGACATGAAGCTGCATCGCCTGCCTTGGCCGAAGGAGCAGCTCGCGGCGCTCGGCGCTGCCCAGGTCGAGCTCCGCGTCACGCTGTCCTATTTCATCGAACCCAACCCCGGTGAACGCGGATGGACCCGCCGGCATCGTTACGCGTCCCATGGTCTTCGGTTCAGAGTAAAGTCAGCGACCGAGACAGTCGACGAATTCCGAGCCCGCATCAATCAGGCCGCTCGGGACGAGGAGGAAGGGGCGCCTGCTGGAGGCGGAGAAGAGTGGCTGCTCGGCACCTTCCGCGATCGCGGCTCGTTGCACGCCGATTTCTGGTCGGGCAGCGCCGCCGATCTCGCCGAGCGTGACGCGATCGGCGTGTTCCCGGTCGGGGGCTGGTGGAAGGAGAAGCCTTACCTGGAACGCGTCGACGCTCTGGCTCGGTACGCCCTGATTGTGACGATTCGGGCGCCTGGGGTCGATGTTGACATCTTCACACCCGTCGAAGCAGCCCTGACTGTCGAGACGTCGGTCGAGACCTGATGCAGCACTGTCCAAACCGGCCAACAACGGAGGTTTGACCAGCCTCTGGTGCCATGGCGGCTGGTGCTGGATCATCACGTCGGCAAGGAGGTGTCAGGGATCATGCGCGGAGGACGATAGGCGGGCAAAGGAGCGGGCCAAGCGTGTCATAATGGCGCCCATGGTCACGCCCACAAGCCGCGCCCCCTGCGTCCACGGAGAGGTGCGCGTCTGCTTAGGCGGCCGAGACATCGCTTACCTGATCAACGGGCTCGCCGTATTTGCGCCTGTAAGCGGCAATGAAATCGTCGTCGCTACAGATGCAGCGGCCGCTGGAGTCCTTGGCCTTCGGATCGTGCAAGTGAGAGCCAAGGGGGCGCAGAAGATTCACCCGAGTGCTCGTCGTCGGGCTCATGGGAAACCCCGCACTATGTTTGACCAAATCCGCGGCAAGCATAATCCCGGCAAGCACCGACTGAAAGGCCATCGGAACGACAGTTCGAACGCGGCGACTTCCTTCGCTAAGCTGGAACACCAGACCGCCGCAGATAGCCTGCTGATAAAAGGAGCGCAGGGGCTGGCCGACAAACGGGGCTAGCGGTTCAAACGGCACAGCCATCGCTGTAGCCACGCGAACTACAAAGTCGTTGGGAACTCCGGCATTGGTCTGCAGGAGCGTTTTCACCTGCTCGTGTGCTTCCGGTATTCCGAGTTCCTCGGCAATCAGCTGGTGCTCGTCCTTGGATTTTCCGGATGGCAGGTACATGCAACAAAGGCAAGCCTGGCCGTCATCGAAACCATGCCGGGAGATACCGAGATCGTGCTCCTGCGTCCAAGCGTTTGCGATCCATCGCGGCAGTGCACCTTGGACAGCCAGACGGTCGGCGGCGGTGTCAAGCGCCACACCCACTTGGTCGAAGACCCAATTGCCCCGGCGCGCAACATATTCTGCCCACGTCAGAGGGTGCGCCTCGACCTCAAGGGCAGTCGATCTAAGGGCGGTGGCTGCAAGAACCGCCTTGGACATACCAATCTCCGCCTGGCCGGCCAATGCGTAGCGCTGCAGGTTTGAGAGTTCGATCGCTTCGTGATCGATTACATGCAGACGACCCTTGAGATCGGGTTGTCTCGCTAGCGCCCAAAGCGAGCCATGGCCTATCGCACCGAGCCCAACGAGGTGGGTTTCGCCAAGGTCGACTGGAAAGTCGATCGGGCCAGCCTCCCCGGCTTTGGTCTTGTCGTAGCTGCATAGCGAGAGGTCGATGGTTTCGTCCAACTCGGCGCCGGTCAACTGGGCGGCGAAGATAGTTCGAAAGACGTTGGCGGCGCCGAAGCAACTGGCGGCGCCAGCTCCATAAGGCAGCAGACTTGGGCCAGAGCCCACCGGGTCCGTACGCGACAGCTTTGCCGCCCAACCGTCCGATCCCACGAAAAAGATCGGGCACCGGAGTGATGGGCGCGTTACCCCTGCAACGACGCAGACGGTGGCAGACTTGCCGGAACGCCGGATGCCGACTTTTGGATTGATCGACTTTGCCAAGCGCTCCAGCGCTTGGGCTTGAGAGCTCGCCGCGCTGTCCAGCGGGAGTATCGCCAGAACCGGGTAGAGCCTAGCGAGCAATCTCACCGCAAGATCTAATGTCGCCTGGCCTTCGGCGCAGGAAGCGGCCTGATGGTCGAAGGCGACTGCCACGACCTGCTTTTCAAGAGCTGCTTTGAAGTCTCCCAGATGAAAATCGGCCAGGACCTGAGATGCCGCCGTGGCGGCGCGATCGATGAAGTTAGCGAATGCCATTGTTCAACTCGATATCATGATCATTCGCGACAGTGCCGCGGGAGGGAGCGCATTCCATTTGGCCTTTTCGTCAAGCCGATAGGCGGCGACCCGAGCAAAATCGAAAGGCTCGCGGGCGAAATTCGGCACCACCAGCGACAGACACCCAACCGTGGTAGCAACCGCATAAGCGTCGTCCGTCGTCGAATGGTAGGCGCGGCCCGGATGGCTGTGAATCTGGGCCAAGAGTTTCAGGCCGCTTTTGTAGAGCCAGACATTGAGCCGGTGCAGTTCTTCGGCCGCAACGATCACGCAAACGCCATCGTTTGTTCGAATGTGACGCTGCGCCGGGATAACCGTCTCTGTTACGGCAAAGTGCCGGTCTTCCTGAACGCCGACCCAAAGTGCCATCCCCTCATTGCCCTCGCGACCAACTGAGCGCAGATGCCCATGCGTGGTCGAGATGCAGCCGAGCGGGAGAGTCACGATCGTTACATCTCTCAAACCAGTCATTCTTGTATCGCCTGAGGGGATACCACCATTCCTACGATTGTCGGTTGGAGTTGAATCTGCAACTGCTCTATAGGAACGATTCCGTACTTGATGATCTTGTCCAGGATGAAGGCCAAACAGCCTTCGCCAGAACCCCGATGAAGTAGCCATGGATCACCTGAATGGGCTGGATTGTCGTGGTATTCCCGGACGCCCGCCATGCACAGGAATGGTTCGTCCTCGGGACTGTTGGCCTGGATGAAGTCCGTCAGCGGCACGGCGTTCTGCTGGATGAGAGCTCCTATCATCTCTGGCGGCGTTCCGGGCAGCGGCGGACGTCTAAGCATTTTCAGGTATAGATCTTTCCGGGCAATCGGATCACGCGTAAACGGATCGACGAAGACCACGGACGGTGGTCTTAAGTCGTAGTCGGTGAAGTCGACCTCGCTCGCTGCGCTGACCACCCGTGGCTTTAACTTGGGGCTGGCGAAAATGAAGAAAGCGCGCGGAAAAGTCGCCTCGATCAAGAAGCAGCCCTGAGCCCGATAGACATCAGCATATGGCCGGAACCGGCCGATCTCCCGATCAAACTTCGCTCGGGAGACCTCCGGATCCACACTTTGGGGTTTAGGCACCTGCGACGCCCGCCTTCAGGCTGAGGAACAGGGTCACAGTATTCGGGAAACCAAAATCGCCAAGCTTCTTGTCGACGTCGAGCAAGTTGCCGGCCTCATCCTTGAATTCCCAATTCTCGGCTGGTTGGGCGACATTCTGCGTGTTCTCAAGGGCTTTGGTACGAATGACGTGAAGCGGCTGGTTGGGATTGGCTTCGACCTGCGTGGGCTGGCCGTTCACCACCACCGTGATCTCGATCTTGCCCGGTCCGCCGCCGTGATTATCGCCCTTACCCGAATCCTTCGACATTGTCCTACTCCTGTGGCTTGCCAACCGCCCCACGCCCTGGCACCCACCTGCGAGTGAGACCGGCGGTCTTCAATCGTTCACCCGGCGCCACGGCCGCGAGTACGCGAAAGACAGGGGATAAGCTACCGAATCGGTGCTTGCCTTCTTTTATGGGTGACTTGAGCCGCAAGTAAATGGTCTCAAATTGCTCCTCACAACTATAATCGATTAGAGCAATGCGAAAATATTGGCGACACGCCTATTCATCTGCTCTCTCACTCGCCTGCTCCGTGCTCGGCAAGGGGAGCTTTGATCTGCGTCACGCGTCCCCAAGCAGCTGATTGCGCCGGCAGCGCCATAGGAACCGTCGTTCAGAGTCTTCACCACTCAAGCACCCGCATGGATGCATGCCGACGCTCGTCTCCACAAAACAGCGCAAGTGGTGCCTTGTTGGATAAGGTCGCCTCGTACCTGGTGCAGCATCTCTCGGAACGCATGCCGCTGCGAGACCAGGCCTCATCATCGCGTCACATAGGAGCTGAAGCTTTCCGGATCGGGTATCCAATCGGCATCCAGTTGCTCGGCGATATGGTTGAATTCTGCCCTCAGGACAAGAGTGAGTAGAGCAGCCCCGCTACGAAAATCCCATCCTGGTTCGTTTGACGCATCGACTATTCAGATTGATTGGCGTGATACCCGGCGCGGCCGCAACACGCGAGGCCGTCAACCGCTGAGCAGAAAACCAGCCTTCGCCTTCCGCGGCGGCGGACCTCGTCAGCCTCTCGAAAGCTTGCCTGAGTAGGTTGCTCATGTGATCTGTGGAAGTGAGGATAGCGTGCACCCGTACAAACTAGACATTCATCGTGGCAGCTTGGCTGCAGGTGCAGCACGCCGTACCGCACGAGCAAGCGGACAGGCCGGCCAAGCCGGTTTTGAGCAGCACTTGGGCGAACTGCAGGCGGCGGACGAGTTGATGGGTGCGCCAGGCGAGGAGGTCCTCGTCAATGGCTCGCATGGTAAAGGTGAGTTGAGACCAACGAAGAGGCAGAGGATCCAAAGCAATCTGCAGCATGCTGTCACTGAGCGGCAACCAGGTGAGGTTGGCAACTCAGGCGCTCGCGTGATGATGCAACTCCCCACCCATCAGGTGGGTACATCGGAACGGGAGGCGCAACTTGTGATGCAGGGGGACGAGCACGAATACACCCCAGCACCGCATCTCGACGGGTCGATGCCCTCGACAGTGCAGCCGGATCGTCCAATTGTGGTCCCCGACGGTGCCGACAAGCGTCCTGTTTATTCCAACGATGCCACCGCCATCGAAGGGCTGAAGTCAGCACTCCTTGCGGGTAAAGCCAGGCCGGACACGGTCACTCGCAGCACAAATTCTCTTTTCGGCTTTAGTCGTTGGCTCTTTCAAAACAACAAGCCAGGGCTTGCTGCTCGGCTTTACCATCCGTCGCTGAGCCAGGATCTCGAGGAGTACGAGAGTAGGGGTGGTTCCTCCACCGTGGCTGGCGCACTGCGTCAATTGATGAAGTCGATGGGCGGAGCCGGCCCGATTGTGGGTCGCGCTGTCCTGAACCCCCATCCTGACGACGCCGCGCTCACCAGACATTTCAGATCCGCGAGCGGCTACGCAACTGCTCTTAACCATTTCAGTCATTACCTACGTCAAAATGACAAGCTCGGAATTGCGGGTCGCATTTACGATAAATCGCTGGATAAAGATGTTGAGAGCTACAAGGCCGCCTCCTCTAATGGTGGAGCTCCGATCGAATCTGCGCTGGTTTATCTCCGCAAGAACCCGCCGCGCGTTATACTCGGGAATCATCTGGAAAACGCGGTCAGCATGGAGGCTCGTCCCCGTGGCGACGCTGCTCAGCATACCGCACCACAGCAGGGATTCGATTGGCCAGAGGAGCTCCTGCCGGTAGGTTATAAGGAGGGCACCGATCTACCATTGTCTCTCGCCCCAACCGCGCACCAACACCAAGCGCCCGACTTTGGAGAGGCCGTCCCTCACTTGAACTGGCGCCACGGCGACCAGGGCGCCCCGGAGGAGCTGGTAGCTGCACGGGACAGGAGCAGCCCGCTGCCAAGCGAGGCGGTGCCACATAAATCTGGACGGGGACTCGCTACGCAGCCCAGATTGTGGGCGGAGAAATCCGCCTCGCCAGAGCTCTTTCGACGGCGGGCGGAGCAGGCTCTGCCGGCGTCCGCCAGAGGTGTGGAGACATCCTCCGCGGTTGATGAAGCCGCGCAGGCCGCTCGCCAAGCTTTGGCTTGGTTGCAGCAGGAGATGGAGGGGATCGAACCGATGCAGGATCCTCATAAGGTGGCTACACCGGAATGTGAGGCGCAGCTCGTCAGGCAGAGGGATGAGCACGAATCCACCCCAGCACCGCATCCCGGAGGTGGTGGGTCGATGCCCTCGACAGTGCAGCCGGATCGTCCAATTGTAGTCCCCGACGGTGCCGACAAGCGTCCTGTCTATTCCAACGATGCGACCGCTATCGAAGGGCTGAGGGCAGCATTCCACGCGGGTAAGGCCAAAGCGAACACGGTCACTTACAATGTAAATTCTCTTTTCGGCTTTAGTCGGTGGCTCCTTCAAAACAACAAGCCAGGGTTTGCTGCTCGGCTTTACCATTCGTCGCTGGATCAGGATCTCAAGGAGTACGAGAGTACGGGTGGTTCCTCCACCGTGGCTGGCGCACTGCGTTACCTCAAGAAGTCGACAGGCGGAGCCCAGATTATGGCTCGCCCTGTCGTGATCCCCTATCCTGACGATGCCGAGCTCATTAGAAATTACAGAGCCGCTTCGACCAAGGAGTACCTGGCAGCGCCTGCGACCGGACGGAATCCAGATACCGTGGGCGGCTATACAAATTTTCTTAGACATTTTAGTCAGTACCTGCGTCAAAATAACAAGCTTGGGATTGCGGCTCGGATTCACGACAAATCGCTGGATAAAGATGTTGAGAGCTTCAAGGCTGTCTCCTATGGTAATAGGCTAAGTATCAGTTCTGCATTGGCTCACCTCCGGGATATCCTGCCGCGCATTGTGCTCGGGCGCGAAACTGTCCTTTCTGCTCATCCGGCAGACGCAGTCACCAGGCGCGTTGGGGCCGCTGCTGAAGCTGGGCCAGCGGCACCGGCAAGAGCTCCCCAACCCGCCTCGCCAGCAACCGCTAGGCTGCCAGGCACCTACCGCGGCCTTCCACTGGTTGATGTGACCACACTGACTACCAGTTCCTCTGGGGCTCAGATCGGGGCGCTCGATCCGACAGCCCCGTCCAACGTTGCAACGGGGCGGGTGCTCGGCGCCGCCGAATGGCTGAGCGACGCCCATATCCAGAGAGATTACAATTTGCTGGAGGGGCAACTGCAGGGGATCAATCCGGCGCTCGCTGCCCGGACTCGGCTGGTGGATCCTTCCGTATCCCATCTACTGCGACACACGTCGCCGCAAGACGCTCGAGGCATATTGCAGTCCATCTATAATCAAAACAACGCCACAGCCGACTTCCTGTTCTTGCCAGTGAATAATGGTACGGCTACTAGCCCCGGCACCCATTGGTCGCTGCTGCTCGTTGATCGCCGCGACCCGGAAAGGCGGTTCGCCTATCACTACGACTCCCTCCAGCGAGAGGGATATAACGACGTGCCTGCAAAACAGCTCGCAGGACTGCTGAATGCCACCTTGGCGCCAGCCCCCATGGCCAGACAGACGAACCATTATGATTGCGGCGTATTTGTCCTGGAGGGCACGTGGGCGCTGGTTGAACGATTGGTGAAAGGGCAGCGGCCAGACCACGAGCCGCTGCCCCTCGACAACCTCGTTGCCGATCGGCAGGCGCTGCAAGACCGGCTAAGGAGGCGCTTGCCGCACGAGGAAGAGCCGCGGCAGCTGCTGGAGGATGAACCCGCCTCCCCACCGATGATGGCATTCGAGCCAGGGGAACTGCGGCAACTGTTGGAAGACGAGCCTGCCTCCCCACCAATGATGGCGTTCGAGCCAGGGGAACTGCGGCAACTGTTGGAGGATGAACCCGCTTCCCCACCGATGATGGCGTTCGAGCCAGGGGAACTGCGGCAACTGTTGGAAGACGAGCCTGCCTCCACTTGGGCACAAATCAATTCGACCCCACATGCGCGAGCGGACGGTGTTCATCAGCCAGCCCAGGCGCCGTGGCTCCCTGAACGCAGAAGATAACTTTGCGGAGGAGCGGTCACGCAACTGTCGGCGGCGCCGGGCCTCAGGGTGAATGGAAAGGATGGAGTGGCGGATGGTGTCGCGTGAAGGCGCAACACGCGTGCTGACCGACCTGCATACGTAGGAAGTCGTTCATTGCTCCCAAATCGTATGTGAGGAACATTCCTGTCCCGGCTGCGCCGCGCGATGCTAGGTCGCGTTGTTCAGCGGGCCAAGCCGATGACACCTACGAAGCTACTGATCGGGCAGATCGCCGTTGTGTGCGCAATTGTCATTATCGGCGTATGGACGGCAACCCAATGGTGCGCTCAAATGCTGACCTACCAGACGCCTCTCGGCGCACCATGGTTTCTCTTCGCCGGCTGGCCAATCTACAAGCCGTGGAAGCTGTTTGAATGGTGGTTCCACTTCGATGCTTATGCGCCGGAGGTCTTCGACAAAGCCGGTACGCTTGCAGGCGCCAGCGGATTCCTGGGCTGTGCCGCCGCAATCGCTGGCTCGCTTTTGCGCGCGCGACAGCGCGGGTCGGTTACGACCTATGGGTCTTCACGGTGGGCCACGACTCATGAGGTCGAGACGGCAGGGTTGTTACGGCCGGCGGGCGTTTTCCTCGGTAGGCTGAACGATCGCTATCTGCGCCATGACGGCCCGGAGCACGTCATGGCATTTGCGCCGACGCGTTCGGGCAAGGGCGTGGGGCTGGTTGTTCCAACGCTACTTTCCTGGACCGGGTCTGCCATCATTCATGATATAAAAGGCGAAAATTGGCAGTTGACCTCCGGCTGGCGGTCGAAATTCTCGTACTGCCTTCTGTTCAATCCGACCGACCCGAGATCGGCACGCTACAACCCGCTGCTGGAGGTGCGCAAAGGCCCAGATGAGATCCGGGACGTTCAAAACATCGCCGACATCCTCGTCGATCCCGAGGGCGCGCTGGAGCGACGGAACCACTGGGAGAAGACCAGCCATTCACTCCTAGTTGGCGCCATTTTGCACGTGCTCTACGCTGAAGAGGACAAGACGCTGGCCCGCGTCGCCACCTTCCTGTCGGACCCGCAACGCTCGTTTGCCGCAACGCTACGGCGGATGATGACGACAAACCATCTCGGGACGGGGCATAACCCTCAGGTCCATCCCGTAGTGGCCTCGGCGGCTCGCGAACTCCTGAACAAGTCGGAAAACGAGCGCTCAGGCGTCCTCTCGACCGCCATGTCCTTTCTCGGGCTTTATCGTGATCCAACGGTCGCGGCGGCCACTTCGTCCTGCGACTGGCGCATCGCTGACCTAGTGGGTGGAGAGCGACCGCTGTCGCTCTATCTGGTCGTGCCGCCTTCGGATATCTCGCGCACCAAGCCTTTGGTGCGACTGATCTTGAACCAGATCGGCAGGCGGTTGACGGAGCGTCTGGAGGGGGACCCGAAGAAGAGCCGTAAGCATCAGCTGCTCATGATGCTGGACGAGTTTCCGGCGCTCGGTCGCCTCGACTTCTTCGAAACGGCGCTCGCCTTCATGGCAGGTTATGGCATTCGCTCCTATCTGATCGCACAATCTTTGAACCAGGTTTCAAAGGCCTATGGCGAGAACAATGCTATTCTCGACAATTGCCACGTGCGAATTGCCTTTTCCTCCAATGACGAACGCACGGCCAAGCGCATCTCGGATGCCCTCGGCACCGCAACCGAACTTAGGTCGATGCGCAACTATGCGGGCCATCGGCTTGCGCCCTGGCTTTCACATGTCATGGTGAGCCGCCAGGAAACCGCGCGCCCGCTCCTGACGCCAGGCGAGGTGATGCAATTGCCGCCGTCAGACGAATTGGTCCTGGTTTCTGGGTTGCCGCCGATCCGCGCCAAGAAGCTGCGCTATTATCAGGATCAGAATTTCACAGATCGGGTGCTGCCTGCGCCGGTGCTGCACGACGGGCCCTATGCGGACTGCCCTGCATCACGCCCGGACGGCTGGACTGGACAAGTGTGCAGCGTCGATAGCCGACTTGCTGCGGACGAGGAAAGCGCCGACGCGCCAGTTGAAGACGAGGGAGGCGTTCAGCAGCAACGCCATCCAAGCCTGCCCGAAGAAGACGTTGTTGTCTCTCAAGAGCCCGATCAGGCCGATCTGTACAAGCCCGCAGACGATGACAGCGAAGCGCTCGCGGACAAGCGTGTCATGGATCGGATTTCCACTGCGGCCCGCGCCTACGGTATCAACGAGGGCAGGGGCGACGATGTCATTCCCGGCTTCTGAAGTCCGCTGAGTTGCAGAGCGCACCTCAGCGTAGATAACGGCCATAAGCAATTTTGAGCGTCTGGCCGATGCTTCTCCCGTCGCCGGCGCAACGCCGGGCCGTCGGAACGAGCCGCATGAAGCCGCACCGCATTCGCCATCAGTTTCTGCTTGAGCCGGAGCTCAGCGAGAAACTGGACAACCTCAGTCGCGATCCGTCAACGACCAAATCAGCGATCGTGGCGAAGGCGATCGAGGCGTTCATCGAGCGGCGTGGCGAGAGCGAGTTCGATCGGCGCTACGGCGTAAGGCTTGACCGGCTCTCCCGCGATCTTGCCCACGTCAGGCGCGATTCCGAGGTGATCCTGGAGAGCCTGGCGCTCTTCATCCGCTTTTCGATCACCCTTCATGCCCACACGCCGGTCCCGGATCGGGCAACGCAGGCTATTGCCCAAGAGCGTTTCGAGAAATTCGTTGAGAAGGTCGGCCGCCAGATCGCTTCCGGCAAAAAGTCGCTTAGCAAAGACAATGGTGGGGGAGGGGAAGGATGAGCTCTCATCCCGAGGCCGACCACCGGCGGCGTGTCATGCTACGCACCGCCATGGGTCAGGCAATCACCGAAGCCCTGGCCGATCCGTCCGTCATCGAGGTGATGGTCAATCCCGACGGCGCGCTGCGACTCGACCGGTTAGGCGAAGGTCGGGTCGATCCCGACGTTCACATGCACCCGTCCGAGGCAGAACGTATCATCCGCCTGGTTGCTTCGCACGTGCGCGCCGAGGCGCACGCCGACAACCCGATCGTCAGTGCCGAATTGCCGTCTGGCGAACGCTTCGAAGGCCTGCTGCCACCTGTGGTGTTGGCGCCATGTTTTGCCATCCGCAAGCCCGCCGCGAAAGTCTACACCCTGGCCGACTATGTTGCCGAACGCATCATGCTGCCGCTGCAGGCCGATGCGCTGAAAAAGGCCGTCCGCGAGCGGCGCAACATGCTGATCGCCGGCGGCACTTCCTCGGGGAAGACAACACTCGCCAACGCTCTGCTGGCTGAAGTCGCCGAATGCGACGATCGGGTGATCCTGATCGAGGACACACGCGAACTGCAGTGCGCGGCCAGGGACTGCGTTGCCCTGAGAACGAGGCGGGGCTCGGTCACCCTTGCCGATCTCGTGCGCTCGACGCTGAGGCTCAGGCCGGACCGCATCATCGTGGGCGAGGTGAGGGGCGCGGAAGCGCTCGACATGCTGAAGGCATGGAACACCGGGCACCCAGGCGGCATCGCTACCGTACACGCCAATTCCGCGCGCTCGGCTCTCTATCGCATTGAGCAACTCGCCCAGGAAGCGGTGGTCACCGTTCCCCGCCGGCTCATCGCTGAGGCGATAGATCTGATCGTCTTTATAGCGGGACGCGGCTCGTCGCGCCACATCGACGCAATCGCCGAGGTCACCGGTCTCGACGGCAGCGGCGATTACGCCGTTGCCCCGCTCACGCTTTCGCAACTCCAGCAGCTTTGAAAGGCCTTCCTCATGCGCAAGAAGCTTCGCTTTCTTTCGTCCACAGCGCTCGCGTTTCTTATCACGGCCCCGGTTTATGCGGCCGGCTCCGGCATGCCGTGGGAGCAGCCGCTGCAGCAGATCCTGGAGTCCGTGCAGGGACCGGTCGCCAAGATCGTTGCGGTGATCATCATTATCACCACCGGCCTGACGCTTGCCTTCGGCGACACCGCCGGTGGTTTTCGGCGCCTGATTCAGATCGTCTTCGGTCTGTCGATCGCCTTCGCGGCATCGAGCTTCTTCCTCTCCTTCTTCTCCTTCGGTGGTGGGGCGCTCGTCTGATGGCCGCCGGGGAGCAGCATATCGAGGGCTTCGCAGTACCGGTCCACCGGGCGCTGACCGAGCCGATCCTGCTCGGCGGGGCTCCGCGCGCGGTGGCGATCCTCAACGGTACAGTGGCCGCGGCCATTGGCTTCGGCTTGCAGCAATGGATTGCTGGTCTGGTGCTTTGGATCGCGGGCCACTCGTTAGCGGTCTTTGCCGCAAGACGCGATCCGGACTTCGCCAGCGTGCTTGTGCGCCACCTACGTCTGAAGGGGTGGCTTGCATGCTGAACCTTTCGGAATATCGAAGCAAAGCCGACCGGCTTGCCGACCATCTACCCTGGGCTGCCTTGGTGGCGCCCGGCATCGTGCTCAACAAGGACGGCAGCTTTCAGCGGACGTTGCGGTTCCGCGGCCCGGATCTCGAAAGTGCGACGGAGGCTGAACTCGTCGGCATTTGCGCCCGGGCGAACAATGCTCTCAGACGCCTTGGCTCTGGCTGGGCATTGTTCTTTGAGGCCGAGCGCATAGAAGCGCTGGGCTATCCGAACTCGCATTTTCCTGACGCCGCGTCGTGGCTGGTCGACGAAGAACGCCGCGCTGCTTTCGAGGGGAAGGTAGCGCACTACGAGAGCCGCTATCATCTGACCTTGGTGTTTATGCCACCGCCGGACGCCCAGGCGCGCGCAGAAAGCGCGCTCGTCGACTCTCATTATTCCCAAGGAGAAAGAGACTGGCGCCAGGATCTGGCGAGGTTCCGTGACGAGACCAACCGCGTGCTCGATCTCTTCTCGGGTTTCATGTCCGAAGTACGCGTCCTCGATGATGCTCAGACGCTGACCTACCTCCACGGCACGATTTCGCCTCGCCGCCATCCTATCATGGCCCCCGAAACGCCGATATATCTGGATGCAATACTGGTCGATGCGCCGCTTACCGGTGGCCTGGAGCCGATGCTGGGTGAGCAGCATCTTCGCACACTGACCATCCTCGGCTTTCCGAACCTCACCCGGCCCGGGATCCTCGATACCCTCAATCATCAGGATTTCGCCTATCGCTGGATGACGCGCTTCATTCCGCTCGAGAAAACGGAAGCCACGAAGACGCTGACGCGGTTGCGCCGGCAGTGGTTTGCCAAGCGCAAATCGATCGTGGCAATCCTACGCGAGGTCATTACCAACGAGCCGGTCCCGCTTGTCGATAGCGATGCCGACAACAAGGCGCTCGATGCCGACGAAGCCCTTCAGGCATTGGGCGGCGATCATGTGAGCTTCGGCTATCTCACCACCACCGTGACGGTGTGGGGCGAGGATCGCCAAGCCGCTGCAGAGAAGCTTCGCGCGGTCGAGCGCATCATCAATGGGCTCGGCTTCACCACGATCCGAGAAGGCGTCAATGCGGTCGAGGCTTGGCTCGGCTCATTGCCTGGCCATGTCTACGCTAACGTTCGCCAACCGCTCGTTCATACATTGAACCTTGCCCATCTCATGCCGCTGTCGTCGGTTTGGGCCGGTCCTGCGACAAACGAGCATCTCGCTAAAGTCACCCAAACCGAAGCGCCACCGCTTTTCGTTGCCGAGACCAGTGGGTCGACACCGTTTCGGCTTTCCACCCACGTCGAAGATGTCGGCCACATGCTGGTTGTTGGTCCGACCGGCGCCGGCAAGTCGGTTCTGCTTGCTCTGATTGCTCTGCAGTTCAGGCGCTATGCCGGCGCCCAGGTTTATGTCTTCGACAAAGGCAATTCGGCCCGTGCTGCAACACTTGCCATGGGTGGAGAACACCACGCGCTAGGAGCGGACGGTTCCCTTGCCTTTCAGCCACTGCGCAGCATCAACGACCAGGCTAGCCGAAGCTGGGCGGCCGAATGGATCGCCAGCCTTGTTGCCCACGAGAACGTCACCGTCACGCCGGAGGTGAAGGAGGCTATTTGGTCAGCGCTGGCCAGCCTTGCCACCGCGCCGGCGCAGGAACGCACACTGACCGGTCTTTCGGTCCTGCTTCAATCCAATGCGCTGAAGACCGCATTGATGCCCTACACGCTCGACGGTCCCTTCGGCCGCCTGCTCGATGCCGATCATGATGGGCTGGCCTTGTCGGATGTGCAGTGTTTCGAGACCGAGGAGTTAATGCACAGCCAAGGCGCTTTGCTGCCGGTGCTTACCTATCTGTTCCAGCGACTTGAGGAACGGTTCGACGGACGGCCCACGCTGATCATGCTCGACGAGGCGTGGGTCTATCTCGACAATCCGCTGTTCGCCGCCCGCATCCGCGAATGGCTGAAGGTGCTGCGAAAGAAGAACGTGTCGGTTGTCTTCGCTACGCAGTCGCTGGCTGATATCGCGGGCTCTGGCATAGCGCCGGCAATCATCGAAAGCTGCCCGCAGCGCATTTTCCTTCCCAATGATCGTGCCGTGGAACCCCAGGCGCGCACAGCCTACGAGCGCTTCGGTTTAAGCGAGCGGCAGATCGAATTGATCGCCCGCGCCACGCCGAAGCGTCAGTATTATCTGCAATCGCGCCGCGGCAACCGTCTGTTCGAGCTCGAGCTTGGCCCCATCGCTCTTGCGCTTTGCGGTGCTTCCGATCCGGCCACGCAGACTCTGATCGACAGGATCATGTCCGGAGACGGGCAAGGCAGCTTTGCCTCGCAGTTCCTGATCGCGCGCGGCCTCGATTGGGCCGGCGAACTTCTCAAGCAATTCCCTCAACCAGACAAGGAGCAATTAGCATGATGCGGCGACGCCTTCTCTCCGGCCTGATCACCGTTTCCCTGATCGCCAAGCCTATGGCCGACTATGTGCAGCCCGCCTACGCCCTTATCGTGTTCGATCCGTCCAATTATGCGCAGAACGTGCTGACGGCCGCGCGCGCATTGGAGCAGATCAACAACCAGATCCAGTCGCTGCAGAATCAGGCGACCATGCTGCAGAACATGGCGCGCAATCTTCAGCGTCTGGATTTCTCTTCCGTTGGCCAACTCACCGGTTCGCTCCATCGCATCGACGGCTTGATGGACCAGGCGAGTGGCCTCAGCTTTGATCTGGGCAAGCTTCAAGACCAGTGGCGCAGCCAATATCCGGAAAGCTACGACGCCACGATCAAGGTCAGCGATGTGGCGAGTGCTGCGCGCGAGCGTTGGCAAACCGCCATGCAGGCGTTCCGCCAGACCATGGGGGTCCAGTCGCAAATCGTCGAGAACGTCCGCGCCGACGGCGATCTGCTCGCCGATCTCGTCAACCGCAGCCAAGGGGCGGCCGGTGCGCTTCAGGCAAGCCAGGCCACCAACCAGCTGATGGCGCTTTCGACAAAGCAGCAGATGCAGATCCAGACGCTGCTCGCAACGCAGTTTCGAGCTGAGGCCGAGGATGCCGCCCGCAAGGCCCAGTCAGAGGAAGCCGCCCGCGAGATGACGAAGCGATTCTTGGGTACCGGCTCGGCTTATCCCGGCAATTAATCACGAGTTCATCACGACGAGGAAGGCAGCGGCATGAACGACCTTGGCGTCATCGATCGCTTCATGGAGACCTTCATCCGCTACATCGACAGCGGGTTCGGTCTGCTATCGGGCGACGTCGCCTTCCTCACTACCATTCTGATCGGCATTGACATCACACTTGCCGGCCTGGCGTGGGCGCTCGGCGACGAAACCAGCGTTCTCGGCCGGCCTGTCCGCAAGGTGCTCTATGTTGGCGTCTTCGCCTTCATCCTGAACAATTTCAAGAACCTCGCCGATATCGTTTATCGTTCTTTTGCCGGTCTCGGGATTAAGGCGTCGGCCGGCAATCTGTCGGCAGACAATCTCTTGCGCCCGGGCCGCATTGCCGCGACCGGTTTCGAAGGTGCTTGGCCAATGCTTGACCAAGCCAGTCAGCTCCTGGGCTTCCCGGAAATCTTCGGCAACGCACTGACCATCTTCGTGCTGCTGATGGCCTGGTTCCTGGTCATCATCGCCTTCTTCATCCTTTCCATCCAGCTTTTCATCACCATCCTTGAGTTCAAGCTCACCACGCTGGCAGGTTTTGTTTTGGTTCCATTCGCACTTTGGAACCGTTCAGCCTTCCTGGCCGAACGCGTGCTCGGCCATGTTATCTCGTCAGGCATCAAGGTGATGGTGCTCGCCGTCATTGTCGGCATCGGCTCCACGCTCTTCGGGGAGTTCGCTTCCGCATTGCAAGGCAAGGAGCCGGATCTGGCCGCTGCCATGTCCCAGGTACTGGGCGCACTGGCACTGCTTGGCCTTGGCATTTTTGGGCCGGGGATCGCGTCGGGTCTTGTCTCAGGCGCACCGCAGCTTGGCGCGGGCGCCGCCCTCGGCACGACCGCGGCGGCAGCGGGTGTATCACTCGTTGCTGGAGGCACGGCATTTTCTGGCGCGCGTATGGCAACCAGCGGCGGTCTCGCCGCCATCCGCGCCGGCACAACAATGGGATCGGCTGCTTCCACGTCCTGGCAGATCGGGCGCGCAACCTCGCCCGACGTTGGCCTCTCCGGTGTGGCTGCTGGAATGCATGGTGTAACCAGTGCCGCTGGCGGCGCCGCTATACGCGTAGCGCGATCCGCCACTGCAAGTGTTGGGCGCAACGCCGATGCCGGGCGCGATGCCGCGTGGACCGCGACCGGCGGCACGCCGACCGCGTCAATGACCGAACGCTCTGCCGGTTCGGCCACTGTTTCGGCGCCGACGTGGGCAAGGCGCCTACGTTCTGAACAGACCGCCCGTGCACATCGCCACGCTGCCATGCAAGCTGTCCGAGACGGAGACCGGCCGGGAGGCAGCGCCAACCCCTCTCTCAACGACAAGGATGACTAGATGCTCTTCAAGCGACCCGTGCACCGTTACGGCAAAACACCCGAACCGGTCACGCCCTATCAAAAAGCCGCCCAGCTGTGGGACGAGCGCATCGGCTCATCTCGACTGCAGGCCAGGAACTGGCGGCTCATGGCCCTTGGGTGCCTGGCCTTGGCGACCGGACTTTCCGGCGGACTCGTATGGCAGTCGATGCAAAGCCGTGTCGTGCCTTACGTCGTCGAGGTCGATGGCATCGGCGAGACGCGCGCCGTCGCGCCGGCAATCCGGAATTATGAGCCCTCGGATGCTCAGATCGCCTGGCATCTCGGCCGCTTCATCCAGAATGTCCGTTCCGTTTCCACCGATCCGGTTTTGGTACGGCAGAACTGGTTGGCAGCTTACGACTTTGCTAGCGATCGCGCAGCGCTCTTCCTCAACGAATACGCCAAGGCGAACGACCCCTTCGGTCAGATCGGAACGCGCAGTGTCTCGGTACAGGTCACCAGCGTGGTCAGGGCCTCCGAAAGTTCATTCCAGGTCAAATGGACCGAGCAGGTGTTTGAGCGCGGAAGCCTTGCCAGCACGATGCGCTGGACTGCGATCCTCACGATCGTGATCCGCTCGCCAAGCAATACGGATCAGCTGCGCAAGAATCCGCTCGGCGTCTTCATCAACGCCATTGACTGGTCACGCGAGCTCGACAGCGCCGTCCCACCCCCCCTTTCTCCGACGGAGTCCACCAATGAAAGATAAAATGTCACCGATTCGTGCCGTGCTGATCCTATCGGTGTCGGCAGCGGTCGTTTCCGCTTGTGCATCGAAGAAGGTGCCGCCGCCTGAGATTTCCTATGACGCTGCTGACTTCAAACCGGCCGCGATCGAGAAGGCGCCGGAGAGGCCGATTAGAATTGTCGAGGTGCCAAAACCACTGCCGCTGCCTGGCCAATTGCAGCCCGAGCCCGGCAAGGCCGAGGACAAGCGCCCCCCTGAAGAACGCGTCGCTGATGCCAACAAAGCCGCGACCCAGCAACCCACCAAGTACGGGTATGTTAATGCCGTGCAAGTCTACCCCTTCACCGATGGCGCGCTTTATCAGCTCTATGCCGCGCCGGAGCGCGTGACCGACATCGCTCTGCAGCCGGGCGAGAAACTAACCGCCGTGTCGGCTGGCGACACCGTGCGCTGGGTCATAGGCGATACTGCAAGCGGCACCGGTGACAATCAGCGCACCCATGTTCTGGTGAAACCCTTCGCGCCGGGTCTTGCCACCAATGTCGTCATTACGACGGACCGGCGGACCTATCATTTGCAGCTTCAAAGCACCGAGAAGACAGCAATGGCGGCAATCTCCTGGACCTACAGCCAAGACCAGATCATCGCGCTTCGCCAGCGCAATGCTCAAGCCGAGGCAGTTACACCGGTCGCGTCGAATATCGCGCTCGAAAACCTTCGCTTTCGCTACTCGATCAGTGGCGACACACCGCCCTGGAGACCGACGCGAGCCTTCGACGACGGCAGCAAGGTCTATATTGAGTTCCCTCGTCGCATAGATCAGGGCGAGGCGCCACCACTCTTCATCGTCGGCGCAGATGGGAGCAGCGAGCTCGTCAACTATCGCGTGCGCGGCAACTATTACATCGTCGATCGGCTCTTCGCCGCGGCCGAACTTCGCCTCGGCACCAAGCAGCAGCAGGTGATCCGCATCAGCAGGATTGACGACAGGCAACCGCTACGGCGGATCTCGCTCTTTTCGCGTTCCAGCCGGTGAGGTGAGGGCTCATGATCGAAAATTCCCGCTCTGGCATCCCGCCGAAACTGGATCCCGAGGAACTGCAGCTTCGGGCCTCTCCCCGCCGCGTGGTGCGGTTCAGGCGCGGTGTGATCATCGCGATCGCAGCGCTCGGATCCGGCGCTGTGTTCGGCGTTGCCATGATGGCGCTCCAGGGGCCGGCCCTTCGCATAAGGGATCAGGCGGAAGATCTCTACAGCACTGAGCGCAAACCAACCGTCGAGGGACTCGATACGCTTCCCCATGACTATTCCGGCATGAAGCCGAAGTCTCCCGTCCTTGGGCCACCTTTGCCGGGCGACCTCGGTCGCCCCATCCTCGAGCGGCAGCGCCAGCTCGGCATCGTGCCGGACCAAGACATCTCGGCCGAGGAGCAGCGTCTAGCGCAGCAGGCGATCGAAGCGCGTGAATCGCAGGTGCTTTTCCGCGTCGAAAATCGAGCTCAACAGACAGATGTCGGTGAGAGCGTGCAAACTGCTCAGCATCCATTTGAGGCACTTCCCCAATCCGAAGCAGCACGCGCGTCAGCCTCGGTGGCGCCGGCGGAAAGCGACCAGAACAATCAGCAGCGAAAGCTTGATTTCCTCAGCCAGCGGAGCACTGGCGGGATCTACAATCCGCATGCGCTGCAGACGCCGATCTCGCCGTATCAACTGATGGCTGGCAGCGTGATTGCCGCCAGCCTGATCACCGGCATCAATTCCGATTTGCCGGGCCTTGTCGTCGCGCAAGTCACCGAGAATGTGCACGACACGGTCACGGGCAACATATTGCTGATTCCGCAGGGCTCACGTCTTATCGGCGTCTACGACAGCGTCGTCGCGTTCGGGCAAAAGCGAGCGCTGCTGGTCTGGCAGCGCATTCTGCTGCCCGACGGCTCGTCGGTCGAAATCGACAATCTGCCCGCGAGCGACACCGCCGGCTACGCAGGGCTGGAAGACAAAGTCGATTTCCACACCTGGCAGCTGATCAAGGGGGTGGCGCTTGCCACATTGCTCGGTGTCGGCACGGAATTCAGCCTCGGCGAAAACGAGAGCGATCTGGTCAAGGCGATCCGGGAATCAGCCCAGCAGAACGCCAGTCGAGCCGGCCAGCGCATCACCGAAAAAAACCTCAATATCCAGCCCACCATCATCGTCCGCCCAGGTTGGCCACTGCGCGTCATCGTGCACAAGGACATCGTGCTGCGGCCATACGCGAGTTGAGCAGGAGTTACCATGGCTGACCTGAAACTTGGAAAGCTTCCAGACCGAACAGCTTCGAAGATCACCATTACCGTCAGCGCGGAGCTGGGCCAAACACTCAAGGAGTATGCTGCACTTTACCGTCAGACCTATCGTCAGTCTGAAACCGTGGCAGAACTCATCCCTTTCATGCTGGCGGCGTTTCTGGAAGGCGACCGAGCCTTTGCCAAGGCCCGAAAAGAAGGTCTGCCGACGGAGCTTGCCGAAAAATCGTGACTCCTCCGCTAGAGGCAGCTGGAACATTGCCTAGCTGTCGCGGCCTACCTGCTCCTCGCGAAGCATAGGATCAAACACCTTGGAATGCAGGTATGCGTAAGAGAGGATGTGGAAGGAAATACCGCGCAACAGCCTAAGTTTGCATTTTCGATTGGATGCGGTAGTCGCCTATGAGCGGTCAAAATGAAACGCAGCTGGTTCGCGATCGACCAAACGGCGAGCGCACTGTGCTTTGCTCAGACCGCCACCGAGTGCCTCGCCGTTCCCCCTTTGAAATATGTATCGAACTTGGCCGCGATGGTTCGAACGAAGGGGCGACTTTCAGCCCGTACGACGAAACTGTCGCCATCGAATTCAAGCGCTCGGGCAGGATCGTGGAGGGCGATGGACCTCGAGCGATGAAGGAGCTTCTCGCCGGCTTTGCCGAACCGCTCCACCAGATCGACTGCCGAGAAGGCAAAATCACACATCAGCCGCTCGATTATCCAGCCACGGACGCGATCGTCGTCGGAAAGGGCAACGCCCCGGACGGCAGCCAACCCGCCATCCGCAACCATGCGCCCGTACCCGGCAGTCGAAGCCATGTTCTGCACGTAGCCTTGGCGAAAACGACCGATGGACGAAGGGCCAAGTCCGATCAGTGTCGGGCAGCGATCCTCGGTGTAGCCCTGAAAATTGCGATGCAAAACCCCTGCGCGGGCCGCTATGGCCAGCGCATCGTCGGGCTTCGCGAAATGATCGAGTCCTATTGCCTCATATCCCTTGGCGACAATTGCCCGCGCCGCGAGTTGAGATTGGGCGAAACGCTCGGTGGGACTCGGCAGCCATGCCTCGTCGATCATCGTCTGATGCTTCTTGAACCAGGGCACATGTGCGTAGCCGAACAGAGCCATCCGGTCTGGTTCCAAGGTCAGTGCCTGCGCCACCGTGGAACAGATCGTCTCGCGTGTCTGATTCGGGAGCCCGTAGAGCAGGTCCAGATTGACCGATTCAACGCCCCGCGAACGAACCCCGTCGACGACTGCCTTGGTCTGCAAAAAACTTTGCTCACGATTAATTGCTTTTTGCACTTGCGGATCGAAATCCTGCACGCCGAGGCTCGCCCGCGTTACGCCGATGTGAGCAAGCGCATCAAGGCGCGCCTTGTCCATGTCGTTGGTTCCGATTTCGATGCTGACCGTAGCATCCGGGAGAAGGTCGAAGCTGTCCCGCAAGGCCGCTCCAAGAGCAACCATGTCATTGGGCCTCAGCATCGTTGGCGAACCGCCACCGAAGTGGATTGCACGGACATGTGCCTTGCCGCTCACCAGACCGGCAATCGTGACGATTTCGGCATTCAGCGAGCGCAGATAAGCGGCCACCGGCTCATATTGGTGCGTCTGCTTGGTGTGGCAGGCGCAGAACCAGCAGAGCTTGTCGCAGTAAGGAATGTGCAAATACAGCGAGATTTCGTCGCCACTTTCCAGCGCCTCCAACCAGCCACGGTAAATGGCAGCATCGACCCCGGAATGGAAATGCGGCGCCGTCGGATAGCTGGTGTAGCGTGGGACGTTCTCGCTGAGTTTGACAGCTATTTCCGATTGCATCTCGCGTTCACCGTGTTGCCCGCCGAACACTGCACGCATCGCTGAAGCAGACCCTGATCTCGATCAGCCGCGCGCATGGACAAACCGCCGCAGGACTTCTCTACCCTGGATGGGTATCCTGCCGGCAGTTAGGATCGGGTAAAGCGAACGCATGACCTTTCGGCAAGACATTCATACTTCCGGCATTCCTGTTCTTTGCCTCCCTTGCGAGGCACGGCGTCGCGGTGTCTGCGGTGCGCTCGATCCAGACAATTTGGTTGGGCTCGCCAAGACTTGCTCGCGTCGCCGGATCGAGTCAGGAATGGAGTTGACCGGCGAGGCACAGAACGTCGACAGCTACTCGAACGTGCTTTCAGGCGTGGTAAAGCTATCAAAGAGCCTGTCGGATGGGCGCCAGCAGATCGTCGGTCTCCAGTTTGCACCGGATTTTCTGGGACGTCCTTTCAAGGTGGAAAGCTCGATCAATGCGGAAGCGGCAACAGCAGTCACGCTGTGCTCGTTTCCGCGAGCGGCCGTCGAACGGATGATGAAGGCGTCACGGGAATTCGAGCATCGCCTGCTCAAACAGACGCTGAATGAACTCGATGAGGCGCGCGAGTGGATGGTGACGCTGGGGCGCAAGACAGCTCCGGAAAAGGTGGCGAGTTTTCTCCTCATGATGGCCCGGAATATCGATTCCAGTCTCGACGCGGCTTCCAGGTCAGCGTCCTTCGATCTGCCGCTGACGCGTGCCGAAATCTCTGATTTCCTTGGAATTACCAACGAAACCGTGAGCCGCCAACTGACGCGATTGCGGGCTGACGGGGTGATTCGGATTGAGAACGCACGCCATGTGACGGTGGACAGCATAAGCCGTCTGGAGAAGCGCTGTGGCGGCGGACGCGAGCGGCCCTAAGCGGCGAGGCCCATGTCGCATGGCTCCGGGGCGGGCCGTGTTTGCCTTCTAATGCGATCTCGCCGCGCCTTCGAAGAAGCGGCGTCACGGTCGTGACAGCTTTCGGGCTTTGATAGGGACGATGACCAATCGCCAGGTGTATTTCGGCACATACCGGCGAAGCACGGTCCTTAAGCTGCCACGGCTCGGCCGAACGATCGCGTTCGTTTCCAATGGGATTCGAACAACGTTTGGTAGGGCATCGGCAATAGCATCCAACGCGTCGCAGAGCCTCAGCTTTCGCCTCAATCGATCGCGTCTGCGCCCGCCCAACCCAGGGAACGCCTCCCTTGTCCATGAGGGGGTGAGCCCGCGCTGCGTTCCTCGTTCATTCGCCACCTGCTGATTGCGCCGCCGACACAAAATCGTGCGGCCTGACATAGATCAGGGCGAGGGGGCGGCGGCTGCGCAATTAGTGCGCTGCGGATTTGGCATCCACCAGATTCGAGATCGGGATCTGCAATGAAATTCGGCACTGAGATCGTCCTTCTAAGCGTGTTCGCTTTTGCGGCCCTGGTGGCCGCCGGCTTCGGCGTGGATGAACCTTTCCGCCGACATATGTGGGTGTTGTTCTTCGCAGTGGCTGGTTTCACTGCGATCCTGTTGCGCAACACGGAGTTCAAGCCAGCAGCTCCGATCGACCCATCCGCTCACATGGACGGTCCGATCCGCTACGGCGCGATCGCCACCGTGTTCTGGGGTGTCGTCGGCATGCTGGTCGGCGTGGTGATCGCGCTTCAGCTCGCCTATCCCGATCTCAACATCCAGCCCTGGTTCAATTTCGGCCGTTTGCGGCCGCTGCATACATCCGGTGTCGTCTTCGCCTTCGGTGGCAACGCGCTGCTTTGCACGTCTCTGTATGTCGTGCAGCGCACCTGCCGCGCCCGCCTCTTCGGCGGTGATCTCGCCTGGTTCGTCTTCTGGGGCTACCAGCTTTTCATCGTCATGGCCGCGACCGGCTATCTGCTCGGCATCACCGAGGGCCGCGAATACGCCGAACCCGAATGGTATGTGGATGTCTGGCTGACCATCGTCTGGGTCGCTTACCTTATCCTATTCCTTGGCACGATCCTGAAGCGCAAGGAACCGCACATCTACGTCGCCAACTGGTTCTACCTCTCCTTCATCGTGACCATCGCGATGCTGCATGTGGTCAACAACCTGTCGATGCCAGTCTCGTTCCTGGGCTCCAAGAGCTACTCCGCCTTTTCCGGTGTCCAAGATGCGCTGACGCAATGGTGGTACGGCCACAACGCGGTCGGCTTCTTCCTCACCGCCGGCTTTCTCGGCATGATGTATTACTTTGTGCCCAAGCAGGCGAACCGGCCAGTCTATTCGTACCGGCTGTCGATCGTCCATTTCTGGGCGATCATCTTTCTCTACATCTGGGCTGGCCCGCATCACCTGCACTATACCGCCTTGCCCGACTGGGCGCAGACGCTCGGCATGGCGTTCTCGATCATGCTGTGGATGCCGTCATGGGGCGGCATGATCAACGGTCTGATGACGCTGTCCGGCGCCTGGGACAAGCTGCGCACCGATCCGATCATCCGCATGATGGTGATGGCCGTCGCCTTCTATGGCATGTCGACCTTCGAAGGCCCGATCATGGCGATCAGGGCGGTTAATTCGCTGTCGCATTATACCGACTGGACCATCGGCCACGTCCATTCGGGCGCGCTCGGCTGGGTTGGCATGATCTCGTTCGGCGCAATCTACTACATGGTGCCGAAGCTCTGGAACCGTCACCGGCTCTACTCGCTGCGGCTCGTCACCTGGCACTTCTGGCTGGCGACACTCGGGATCGTCGTCTACGCCTCGGTCATGTGGGTGTCAGGCATCATGCAGGGCCTGATGTGGCGTGAATACGACCAGCAGGGCTTCCTGGTCTATTCCTTCGCCGAAACCGTCGCTGCCATGCACCCATACTACGTCATGCGCGCCATCGGTGGGGCCATGTACCTCTCCGGCGCCCTGATCATGGCCTGGAACATCACCATGACCATCCTCGGCCACCAGCGCGAGGAGGAGCCGATGCCGAGCCCCGTCGCCATCCGACCTGCGCGATTAGGAGCCAGGTGATGGGCTTGATGGACAAACACGCAATCATCGAGAAGAACGCCACGCTTCTTCTCGTTGGCTCGCTGCTCGTGGTGACGGTCGGCGGTATCGTCGAGATAGCGCCTCTCTTCTATCTCGACAATACGATCGAGAAGGTGGAAGGGATGCGCCCCTATTCGCCGCTCGAACTTGTCGGGCGCAACATCTATATGCGCGAGGGCTGCTTTCTCTGCCATAGCCAGATGATCAGGCCGTTCCGCGACGAAGTTGAGCGCTATGGCCACTACAGCCTGGCTGCCGAGTCCATGTACGATCACCCCTTCCAGTGGGGATCGAAGCGCACCGGGCCGGATCTCGCCAGGGTTGGCGACCGCTACTCGAATGCATGGCATGTCGCGCATCTTACCGACCCGCGCTCGGTGGTGCCGGAATCGATCATGCCGAGCTATGGGTTCCTGAAAGACACGCCGATCGACGTGAAGGATTTCTCGACGCATCTGATCGCCAACAGGCGTGTAGCCGTCCCTTACACCGATGACATGATCGCGCACGCCAATGCGGATTTGGCGGCGCAGGCCGATCCCAATGCCGACACATCAGGCCTTGAGGCGCGTTACCCCAAAGCCAAGATCGGCGACTTCGACGGCAACCCGCAACAGGTCACCGAAATGGATGCCCTGCTCGCCTACCTGCAGATGCTTGGCACACTGGTCGACTTCAAAAATTACGACGAAGCCGCCGGCTACCGCTGAGGAGAACGCTGATGACCTACAATTTGATGCGGGCGTTTGCCGACAGCTGGGGCCTGGTTGCGATGGCGCTGTTCTTCGTCGGGTGCATCGCCTTTGCCCTACGCCCCGGCAGCCGAAGGCTGGCCGACGAAGCTGCCCGCATTCCGCTCGAGGACGAGTGATCATGAGCGACGAGCACATCGATGAGGTCTCCGGCGTCTCAACCACCGGGCATGAATGGGACGGCATCAGGGAGCTCAACAATCCTCTGCCGCGATGGTGGGTGATTACCTTCTACGTCACCATAGCGTGGGCGCTCGTCTATACGACCGCATACCCGGCATGGCCGATGCTGACCTCGGCAACCAAGGGCATGCTCGGCTATTCAAGCCGTAAGGACGTCAAGAACGACCTTGCCGCGGCCGAGGCCGCCAATGGCAAGTATGTTGCAGCCATCCAGGCAAAGAGCGTCTCGGAGATCTTGACTGACGATGACTTGCGCGAATTCGCGGTCGCTGCCGGGGCTGCCGCGTTCAAGGTCAACTGTACGCAATGCCACGGCTCCGGCGCTCAGGGATCCAAGGGCTTTCCCAACCTGAATGACGATGACTGGCTGTGGGGCGGCAGCCCCGACCAGATCCAGCAGACGATCACGCACGGCCTCCGCTTTGCTTCCGATCCGGACACGCGACTGTCAGAAATGCCGGCCTTCGGCGACATCATCGCCGCCGACCAGATCGCACAAGTCAGCGCCTACGTGGCCAGCCTTTCCGGCAAGGTCCGCGATGCAAGTCTGATCCAACCCGGCGCCAAGGTCTTTGCCGAGAACTGCGTCGCCTGTCACGGCGACAATGCAAAAGGCAACAGGGAATTCGGCGCCCCCGACCTGACCGACGCGATCTGGCTTTACGGGTCCGGCGAGACGGCCATCGCCGCCCAGGTTCGTGCGCCAAAGCAGGGTATCATGCCGGCCTGGGTTGGCCGTCTCGGCGAAATCAAGGTCAAGGAACTTGCAGTTTATGTCCATTCGCTTGGCGGCGGAGAATAGGAATGGAAGCCCTATTCTTCGGTCCCCCCTGCCAAGCGGACGAGGCCCGGCGTGAGCCGGGCCTCGACACCATTCCTAATGCGATCTGCACAACCCGCCAAGGCTGTCCTACCGCGAGGCTTTTCGACAGGTGCCCCTGACATTGGCTGGGAAAGTGGAGTTGCACGTGCGTGACAAGACGCAGTTGACACGGCTCGAAACAGAAACTGTCAATTCCGCCAAAACCCGCAAGCCCCTTTATGCCGCGCGTCAAAAGATCTTTCCGAAGCGCGCCTCGGGCAACTTTCGTCGCTTCAAATGGCTGGTGATGACGATCACCCTTGGCATCTATTACCTGGCTGCGTGGCTGCCTTGGGCTCGCGGTCCATTTGCCCCGGACCAGGCCGTGCTGCTCGATGTCGCCAATCGGCGCTTCTACTTCTTCTTCATCGAGATCTGGCCGCAGGAATTCTTCTATGTGGCCGGCCTATTGGTCATGGCCGGCGTTGGACTTTTCCTGATTACCTCGACTGTCGGCCGTGCCTGGTGCGGCTATGCATGTCCGCAGACCGTGTGGGTCGATCTGTTCCTTCTCGTTGAACGTGCGATCGAGGGGGACCGCAACGCCCGAATGAAACTTGACGCTGGTCCCTGGACCGCCCGCAAGCTGATGCTGCGCGTATCGAAGCATGCCGTCTGGCTGGTCATCGCTGCGGCGACCGGCGGCGCCTGGATTTTCTATTTCGCTGATGCACCGACACTTATGGGCGAGCTTTTCACCGGTACCGCCGCACCTGTCGCCTACATCACCATCGCCGTGTTGACGGCGACCACCTACACGTTCGGCGGCCTGATGCGCGAACAGGTCTGCACCTATATGTGCCCATGGCCGCGCATCCAGGCAGCCATGCTCGACGAGAATTCGCTCACCGTCACCTACAATGACTGGCGCGGCGAGCCGCGATCGCGCCACGCCAAGAAGGTGCAAGCCTCGGGGCAGTCCGTCGGCGACTGCGTCGACTGCAATGCCTGCGTCGCGGTCTGCCCAATGGGAATCGACATTCGCGACGGCCAGCAGCTCGAATGCATTACCTGCGCGCTGTGTATCGACGCCTGCGACGGCGTCATGGACAAGCTCGGCAAGGAGCGCGGGCTGATCTCCTACGCGACGCTCTCCGACTACAACGCCAACATGATGCTGGCGACCGCAGGCGGCTCCAGTTCAATCAATCCGTCGCTGGTCAGGACTGCTGTCGGCACCTTCTCCGATCAGGTGGCGCATTTTCACATTCGCAAGATCTTCCGGCCGCGCACCTACATCTACATGGGCCTATGGTCGCTGATCGGGCTGGGCCTGCTCTATTCGCTGCTGACGCGCGATCGGCTCGAACTGAACGTGCTGCATGACCGCAATCCGCAATTCGTCACGCTATCCGATGGCTCCATCCGCAATGGCTATACCGTGAAGCTGCTCAACATGATCCCTGAGCCAAGGACAATCGTCGTCACCATGCAGGGTCTGAAGGGTGCCGACATGGTCGTCGTCGGCGACGACATCCCGGCGGGCCGATCTTTCGCCATCCCGGTCGAACCCGACCGCCTGAAAACGTTGAAGGTCTTCGTTCGCCAGCCCGCGGACCAGATCCACGCCCCGGCACAGACCTTCAAGTTCCGTGTCGAGGATAAGGCGAGCTTCGAGTCGAACGAATACACCGCCACATTCAACGCGCCAGAGGCCGCCAAATGACCGCCAATGCCCAAAAGCTTCGCGAATTCACCGGCAGGCACATGCTGGCCATCATTCTCACCTTCTTCGGGGTGGTCATCGCCGTCAACCTGACCATGGCCACGCTCGCCAATACGAGCTGGACCGGCCTCGTCGTCGAGAACACCTATGTGGCCAGCCAGCAATTCAACAAGGAGGCCGAGGCCGGCCGCGCCCAAGCAGCGCTCGGTTGGACCGGCAAGCTGACCATTGCATGGGGCGAAGTCCGATACAGCCTCACCGACGCCGCCGGCAAGCCGGTTCCTCTGCACGGCGTCAAGGTGCTGTTTCGTCATCCCGCCTACGAGAAAGAGGACAAGTCCGTCACGCTCGCCCTCGCCTCCGGCCAGGAGTTCGCCGCCCAGCATATGCCGAAGGACGGCGTCTGGATCGTCGAAGTCGACGCCGATGCCGGCCTGACACGACCCTATCGCGACGTCCGCAGGATTATGATTTCCCATGGAGCGCTGCAATGAGCTGTTGTGCACCGGGCGCTGAAATGGCGCTGGATCTGAACGGCGCCACGTCGGTCCTGCCATCCAGCCAGGAGATCAGGTTGGCGAGCCGATCGCTTGGCGACAATCTTCGGCAGACCGATCTTTCAGTGCCGACGGTTCATTGCGCCGCCTGCATCCAGACGATCGAGGCGGCACTTGGAAAGCTCGATCACGTCGAAAGCGCGCGCGTCAACCTGTCGACGAAGCGGGTCGCGGTCCGGTGGCGAGGAGACGAGGTCCCACCCTTCGTCGCCGCGCTTGGCAGGCTGGGCTACGAGGCGCATCTGTTCACACCCGAGGTCGATGACAAGGACAAGACGCTTGCCGAACTGATCCGCGCCGTCGCTGTTGCCGGCTTTGCGGCGGGCAACATCATGCTGCTTTCGGTCTCTGTCTGGTCCGGCGCCGAAGGTGCTACCCGCGACCTGTTTCACTGGGTCTCGGCGCTGATCGCCATTCCTGCCCTCGCCTTCGCCGGCGGAATCTTCTTCCGTTCGGCCTGGAATGCTTTGCGCCATGGTCGCATGAATATGGACGTGCCCATCGCGGTCGGTGTTTCGCTCGCCTATGCCATGAGCCTCTATGAGACGATCAATCATGGCGACCACGCCTATTTCGACGCGTCGGTATCGCTGCTGTTCTTCCTTTTGATCGGGCGCACGCTGGATCATGTGATGCGGGAGCGTGCCCGGACTGCCGTGAAGGGCCTGTCTCAGCTGGCCGCGCGTGGCGCCATGGTGATGCGCGGCGACGGCGCGCGCGACTATCTGCCGGTCGGCGAGATCGAACCAGGCATGCGGTTGTTGATCGCGGCCGGTGAGAGGATCCCCGTCGACGGCAAGATCATCCAGGGAACGTCGGATCTCGACTGCTCGCTGGCCTCAGGCGAAAGCACGCCGAAAAACGTGGCGCCGGGCGAAGCAGTACAGGCCGGCGTGCTCAACCTTACCGGCCCGCTGACGATTGAGGCGACAGCCGCCGCAAAGGATTCGTTCCTCGCGGAAATGGTCCGGTTGATGGAGGCCGCCGAGGGCGGCCGCGCGCACTATCGCCGTATCGCCGACCGCGTTTCAGCGCTTTATGCCCCAGTGGTCCATCTCACCGCCTTTGTGACATTCCTGGGCTGGATGGCGGCGACCGGCGACTGGCATCGGGCGATGACGATCGCCATCGCCGTTCTCATCATCACATGCCCGTGCGCGCTTGGCCTCGCGGTGCCGATCGTGCAGGTGGTCGCGGCGCGGCGGCTTTTCGAGAGCGGCATCATGGTCAAGGACGGTTCGGCCATGGAGCGCCTCGCGGCGATCGATACTGCCGTGTTCGACAAGACCGGCACGCTCACGCTCGGCCAGCCCCGGCTGGTCAATGCGGACTCGATTGATCCGGCGATGCTGGCAATCGCCGCCGACATGGCTGCGCATTCCCGCCATCCGTTTTCAAAGGCCATAGCCGGTTTTGCCGCTCCTGGCGGGCAGCACAAATTCGATACTGTCACCGAGCATCCCGGGTTTGGAATCGAAGCCACTGACGCGGGAAGCACCTGGCGACTGGGTCGACGCGGATGGGCCGGCTGGAAGGCTCGAACTGGCGGTGAAGGCAAACACGGCTACGGCGGAACGGTCCTGACGAGAAACGGGATGATTGCCGCATCCTTCGTTTTCGAGGATGCGTTGCGCGCCGACGCTGGAGCGGGCATCCAACAGTTGAACGGTGACGGGGTGTCGATCGAAATGCTGTCGGGCGATACCGCCGCAGCCTGCGCCGAAGTGGCAAAGCTGCTGGATATCCACGACTTCGTTCCGTGCCTGCTGCCATCGGGCAAGGTCGAGCGCATCGAGACCCTCGCGAAAGTTGGGCACAAGGTTCTGATGGTTGGCGACGGCCTCAACGATACGCCGGCGCTGAGCGTGGCGCATGTCTCGATCGCACCGGCCACCGCCGTCGACATTGGCCGCAACGCGGCAGACTTCGTCTTCCTGCGCGAAAGCCTCCTGGCGGTGCCGCTCGCCCTGGGCGTCTCGCGCAAGGCAGGACACCTGATCCGGCAGAACATCGCAATCGCAATCGTCTACAATGCGGTGGCAGTACCAATCGCCATCCTCGGGCACGTCACGCCCTTGATAGCGGCGATTGCCATGTCTGCCTCATCGCTGCTTGTTATTGGAAACGCATTGCGCTTGCACGGCTTCATGGCGAATGCGACGGTGCAAGTTATTCAAAAAGTCAGACGCTCCGCAGTCAGCTATTCGGCACAATCCTCGTGACGACCTTACTCTATCTCATACCCGTGGCCCTTTTTCTGGGTGCATTGGGCCTGTCCGGCTTCGTCTGGGCATTGCGAAGCGGTCAATACGAAGATCTCGACGGAGCCGCCGAGCGGATACTAATTGATCGGGACGACAAACCGGAACGCTGATTTCAATCCGCTGTGCATAAGATGCGCGGATCGCGCTCGTCAGTCGAGCCGGCTCGGTCGGGAACAAGCTGTCCATGCTCCATGACCACCTTGACCTAAGCTGCGCACTACATCGATTTGTGAAAAGCCTCTGTCGTGCGAAGGACTGCCTCCCATTGCACCAATATGAGGCGGCTGATGCCACGAAAGTACCTCGCGTGGCCGACGAGAGCTTGGCAATGTGCGCACGGGTTCCAAAGTGGAACGTCGCGATCGATCACCCGACCGAGAACCGACAGTGCCGGTTGGTCATGTCTGGCTGATCCAGATCAGGGTCATACTCATCGGTGTGGTCTATAGACCAGTCTTCGAGGGAGAAATGCATGACTCACGGAAAGTTTGGTCGTCATTATCAGCACCTTCACGGTGCCGGGTTTTTCTGTCGTGTGGTCGGCTATGCCTTGTGCTTACGGCGCAGCCATTTACCTGACCAGGGTCGTGTGTATCTCGCTTGCTGGCTGGCCATCAGCGTGGCTGCGCGGAAACGGGGGCCGATCAACAGCTTTCGCCTTTGATGGGTTGTGTGCGTCGTTCCCGATCCATCCGGATTCCCGGCCCGCGCCTTGAGGCTATGCGACGGCACCGGAACTCAGCGTACGTCACGCGGTTCCGGGCGCGTGGTGTCCGCTCGTCACGACGATCAACGAACAAACGGCTGGAGTGCCATGAAAACCGTTCACATCATCGACTGCCACTACGCGAAAGACTACTACCACGACAAGCACGAGGGACCGATCCTGCAGCAGTTGTTAAAGGCTTTCAACATCCACTCGGACTATCGCATTACTTTGGACCGAAAGCATTTTCGTGAGGCTGTAGTCCAAGCGAACAAGGCGAAGTGCGACGTGCTTCACATCGCTGGGCACGGCAATGGAGACGGGATCGCTTCATCCAGTGGGCGAGGTAGCCTACTTTGGGCTGACTTCGTAGAAATGTTCCAGGGCTCGGATCCAGCGCCGAAGATCCTCGTGATGTCAACGTGCTGCGGAGCATCATCGGGGTTGGGACGTGCGTTTTCGAGATCGACCAACCGTCCGAAGTTGATCATTGGTTCGAGTGACGCGCGCTATTTCGACGACTATGTCGCCGCGTGGGCTTTGCTCTATCGGCGACTGAATTGCAAGGACATCGACATCGAAGCCATGCAGCAGGTTCTTGCGAAGATATGCGCGGTCGTGCATAAAAGTTTCCGCTACCTTGGCTGGGATGACGAGAGAGAGCGCTACGTTCGATACCCTAGCAAGAGAACCCGCTTCGACGTCGTGGAGCGTGAGTAGCTATGCGCACGGGTTCCAAGTGGAATGTGGCCATCGATGCGGCGCCGCCGTGGCTGACCAGCGTCGCGAGTGTCTCGCTTGCTGGCGGCGATCTGCGCGGCTGCGCGGCGAAAGGGCGGGTTCGGTTAGCCGCATCCACCTCTGAGCGGGTTGCGTGCTTCGTTGCCGATCCATGCGAATCCCGCGGCCCAGCGCCTTTAGGCAATGCGGCGGGCACGGAGCTCAGCGGATGTCACTCGGCTCAGTTCCACCGTTACACGAGGATAGCCGACGGGATGGCGGCACGCTGATGGGCTCTGACGAGAATTTTGACATCGTTGTCGTTGGAGCCGGGCCGGTCGGCCTTTCGTTCGCTGCGTCGCTTGCCCAAAGCGAACTCAAGGTGGCAGTTGTTGAACAGAACACATTCTATAGTCTGGCGAATCCGGCTTTCGATGGTCGCGAAATCGCGCTGACCAACGCTTCGATCAGAACCCTTCGCGAGCTCGGCGCCTGGGATGTCATCCCGGCTTCGGACAAATCAGCACTTCAAGGCGCGCGCGTGCTCAACGGCTCGAGCGCATTCGCTCTTCGTTTCGATCCTCCCAGCAACTCTGGAGAACCGCTGGGGGTTTTGGTTCCAAATTGCCGGATCCGCGAGGCGCTGTTCAAAATCGTCCGCTTGCAGGATCGCGCCCGGCTGTTGTGCGGCCACTCGGTCGTCGATGCAACAAACAGCCAAGAAGGAGCAGTCGTAACGCTCTCTAATGGCGCGCGTTTAACTGCTCGGCTTGTTGTTGCCGCGGATTCGCGTTTGTCCGCCACGCGTGATCTGCTGGGCATCGGCGCCGATATCAACCGGCTTGGCCACTCGATGCTGATTTGCCGAGTGAGGCACGAGCGCGCCCACCACCAGATCGCCATCGAATGGTTCGATCACCATCAGACGATAGCGATATTGCCCCTCGCGGAAGGCGTGTCGTCGCTGCTGCTCACATTGCGCTCAAACGAGGCCTATAGACTGCTTGCCTTCGATGACGATTTGTTCCTGTCGGAGTTGACGAAACGGTGTCGAGGGCGCCTTGGAAAAATGACCTTGGCAAGCAAGCGCCATACCTATCCGCTGGTCACGACGTGGGCGCACAAATTCCGGGCCCCGAGCGCCGCACTCATCGGCGACGCTGCCATCGGCATGCACCCGGTGACCGCTCACGGATTCAACATCGGCCTCAGCAGCCAGAAGCAGCTCGCCCGTGGAATCATGACTGCGTGCCGCGACGGCCGCAATGTTGGCGACCCCGACATGCTGCACATATACGAAAGGCGGCTGCGCCTGTCGGCGGCGCCGCTCTACCATGCAACGAACATACTGGTTGGACTCTACTCCAGAGACCACCTGGCGGCACGGCTTGCAAGGCATCTGGGGCTTCGCTTTGCCCAACATGTTCCCCTTGTCCGGCATGGGATTTCGGCGGAGCTCCAGCGGTGATACTGCACCAGCAGTTGCATTTTTGCGCGATTTGCTGGGCGAGCGATGCGAGAGAGTGCATCATGCGCCGAGTAATCCTGCTCCCGACGCTGATCTCCGATTGAAGAATTAACCCGTCCTTCAGGGGGGCTGCGTAGGCTGCGGACAAGCAGGAGTAAGCAAGCTGACCCGTCCAGCCCTGGAAAAAGAAGATCCGCTGGAGGCGAGAATCCTTCAGGACCAGCTCGCTGATCTGAGGGCAGGCCTTTTCGTCTCAATGCCGATAAGCATTGTGCTGTCCGGGCTGATTTTGACCGTGCAGGCCCTTTCCGGGAACGGTCTTGCTGGCGCGGCCTGGTTTTCGGTCGTTAATGCGATAAATGCCGCCCGCCTTGCACTCGCCCGTCATCAGCTGAAGGAACCCGGAGTCCAGGATGATCTGACACGGGTTTGGCTGCGGCTTCGCTGGTTTGGCAGGCTTGCTCTTCTGGCGGGATTCACCTGGTCATTCCTTGCCGTCCTAACGGCTGGGTACACTACGTCTCAAGCATCGCTGCATCTAATAATTCTGGCGGGCATTTCAGCTGGCGCGGTCACGTACGGCAGCTCATATGCTGCGGCAGCGATATACTTCATCACACCGCCACTCCTCATTGCCGCCGCATGCTTGCTGACGAAGGGAACCCTGGAAAACTACATTCTGGCTTTTGCCGTCCTGCTTTTCGAGGGCGGCCTGGTTCGAGCCTCGTTCGTTGGACAAGCGCGATTCCGTGACGCGAGCCGCCTGAGACATCAAGCCGAGCGGCTTGCCGCGGAAATGGAGCGCAATTCCAGGGAGGACCATCTTACCGCGCTCCTCAACAGGCGCGGCCTCGAACATGCAATCGATCAGTTTGAGAACACTGATGGGCCCTTTGTCGCCATGCTGATTGATCTGGATGGGTTCAAATCTGTCAACGATACCTACGGTCACAGAACGGGTGACGAGCTGCTTGTCAGGATCGCCCGCCGAATAGAGGAAGAAGCACCGGAGGGCTCAACGCTCGCCCGCATCGGTGGGGATGAATTCGTGCTGGTTTTTTCTTCGCGAAAGAATTCTCCTTCTCCCACCAATCTCGCGTCCAATCTCATAGCCAAGCTTGCTCGCCCCTATTCTGGGATCGCATCGGTCCGCATTGGAGCGTCTATAGGAATCTACTTGGCTGAAAACCCCGGACTAACGGAAATGTTGTTGCGGGCCGACATCGCCCTTTACACAGCTAAGCGCCGCGGCAGGAATGAATTTTGTCTGTTCGATGCCGAGCTAGCCCGGGAACTGCAACGCCGCCAGTCAATCGAACGCGATCTTCATTCGGCGATAACGATGAGAAGCTTGGTCCCTTGGTTCCAGCCAATCGTAAGACTCGAAACTGAAGCCGTCGTCGGTTTTGAAGCCTTGCTAAGGTGGTCTCACCCGCTTCACGGTCCCATTTCTCCGCCCGAGATCATGACAGCGGCACGCGAAACTGGAATGCTTCAGCTGCTAACTCAAACGGTATTCGCCGACTGTTGCGCTCTTATCGAGGGCTTGGTCAAAGCTGACTGTCGTGATGTTCGTGTGGCGATGAATGTTTCACCGCGCGAATTGGAAGCTGGCGATATTGACGACATGATTCTTAATGGTCTGGCGGCAAAAGACCTCCCTGCAACGATGTTCGATATCGAGATTACCGAAGAAGCCCCAGTGGATCCGGACAGAGTGGATGAAAAGCTCGGCCGGCTTTCACATGCTGGCATTTCTATCGCGCTCGATGACTTCGGCACCGGTTTTTCGACGTTGGCATCGCTCAAGGACAGTCGGATCAGGAAGGTGAAAATAGACCAGGGCTTCATTCGCGGCTTAGCCAAGTCCCGGGAGGATCGGCTGCTTGTCAAAGCGGTGATTGATCTTGGTAGGACGCTCGGGATCGAGGTCATGGCCGAGGGCGTTGAAACAGAGGCAGATCGGCAAACTCTGTACAAGCTTGGCTGCAGAACCGCGCAGGGCTTCCTGTTCTCTAAGGCAGTGCCTCTCCATCTGGCACTTGATTCGGTAGTAAAAGAGCACGCGAAGGAGTTGTGACCGGCCTCTCCGTCCGTGCTGCTCGCGGAACTTTCATGTGGGGTGGACCTGGCGCGCGAAAGCCGTTTCGGACGGTAGAGTTATTGCGGGGGCGGAACTGAGCACGTGGTTTGGATGCAGCAATCCGGTCCACCGGCGCACACGCAGCGGCTTGATACAAGCGTTCAAGTTGCGAGATGAGCTTGAGTGAACGACGTCGGAGAATTGCGTCCCTTGGACGCTCGTTTCGCGGTTCCCGTAGGATTCGAATACAGGCAAGCGTTCTTGGCCGCTTCTCGGCTCAGCGCTCATCCGGATGAACAACGTACCCGCGGTCAAGGTCTTCGCGACCTCAACGCAGTCACCATCCCGCAACTTCACGTCCAGAACAGCAGCGGCCGGGGGCTGTCCTTGATCAAGCGCTCAGCCTCAGCACAGGGGCTGGAGCAACGGTATAGCCGGCTTCGCAAAGAGCGCACTCTTGATCGAGTGGGATCAAAGCTTCGTCCGTCGACAGCGAGAACCAGAGGCTTCTCAAACCCTGCCACGAGATCAATTGGCGCAGCGGTCACGACCGTCTCACGCCTGACGAATTGAAGAGCGCGGAAAACGTGTATCGGAATGCGCTGGCTCACCATAGCAAGCTGCCACGGCATGTCGAATGTCCGCAAGCGGTCGGACCGTTCCCTTGCATTTGTGTCGATGACGGGATCTCAAAGCTAAAGCCAGGGGAGCTCTATAAAATCGCACCCGATCGGGCTGCGCAACCACGACCAGCTGAGGCCCGATCGGGTGCTAAGGTCGTGCCAAAAAGACGCGTCACTGTCGCATTTCTAACTGGCTTGCGGTGTCGCGCCTCTAAATCGCTTTGACACACAGCGACCGGCTAAGGCTGGATGTGCGGTCGAACATATGGACGCCAGCGTAGCCATATCGCGTTTTCATCCCTTGACCGTACCAATTCTATCCGCTCCTCGCAATTAGAGATTGCCTGTCGGCTACTCATATCGAGCGATGTTTGTCGCCTCGATTGCCTCGCCAATGCCGATCATGCAGCCTGCCGGATGAACGGACGAACATCCTCGAGTCGAATAAATGGACCAGACCGACGAGAGTTCAGAGTGGGGCGACAAGCGACGCGCTAGAGTTCTTCGGACGTCATCTCTTGGCGATCATGCCCCTTCTCTCAAGTGCGCTTAGCGGCGCCGATGGCGAATAGCGCAAGCTTTTCCATCCGTTTCTACTCCACTACCGAGACTCGTCACCAACCTCCTTTTATTCGCTTCCATATGGCCCATCCTGTTTCCAATCGAGGAGGAACGCGAACATGAGCCAAGCCGTAGAACGTCTCAGTCTCGGGAATTCTTCTGCTCGCCAAACTGCCGTTGTCGCCGGCACCAGGTTTGGCACCGTGACAGTGCACGACAAGATATCAGGCGTTCCTGTCTGGGCTGAACTTTTGAATTCGAGCCGGAGGGACGGGTGTTTCAAAATTTTTGTCGGTTTTAGGCAGAGCGGAATTGTCCCTCCGATGGCCTGCGCACCGGTCAAGCTTCGTGAGCACTTCAGGTTCGTCGATCAGGCATAGGTTTCTGTCACGATGCAACGTGCTGGCCGTTTGCCTAGTTCGGAAGCTTTCGAGAGGCGTTGCGCGCCTTGCTATGGCGTCGCCCCTTTTTCCGATCCATCGGCCACGGAGCTCGAATGCTGTCTAGCTGTTGCGGCCTACTTGGTCATCCGTCATGGAGATGCCTATACACCGACCTTCGAAAGGCTGGAATACGAGGTCGAACAAATGCGGCGGAAGCTCGGAAATCGCGAGCGAGCGCAGCGCGTGCTGGCCACGCTCAACCTAAATGGCTCGGACAGCTGGAGCCGTGAGGTTGGTTCTCACGGCCTGGATGGCGCAATCACATTCGCCCGGGCGGGGTAAAAGCGATTTTTTGGAGCCACTCGCGCTTTTGCGCTAACGAAGGTCCCGCGCCGTATTTCGGCCGGATCCATTTGTGGCCCATCAGAGAGGCAATTACCTTCTCCGGCGCCTCAACTGCCGTCAGCCGGTCCTCGAAAGTGTGTCGCAGGCTATAAAGACTATGCTCGGAAGTCGGCAGAAGTTCCTTGCTGGCGAGCACCTTGTTGACGAGCGCTGAAAGTGAGGCGGCCTTGTCGCGATAGCGAGGAAAGCCGTCCGGATGGAGCTTGATGGCTGCAAGTGCGCCGCCAACCAAGGGAATGTCACGGGCTGAATGACCGGTCTTCAAGCGACGGCCATTGGGGCGCACCCGCACATGCGGGATTTCTTGATCGAGGTGGATTGTTTCGGTGGTGAGGTTTGCCGCTTCAGAAAGCCTGAGTCCGGTATCGGCAATTACATAGATTAGATGGCGGGCTTCGTCATTGAGTCCGTCGAGCGCGCCTTCAGCGAGTATCTTCTCCTGAATGAACTCCGCTGGGAACGCAGCGCGTTGCCCGGGGACGGCGCCGGAAAGACGGAGGTTGCGAAAAACCGGCTCCAGCTTGAGCTGGTGAGTCAGATCGACGACGCGCAGCATTTTCGAAACATGGCCGATGTCCTTGTTGGCCGTACCGATATCAAGTCCGTCCTCAACGATCCGCTTTTGCCACCACTCGCGGAACGCGACTGCGTCGTCCCGAGTGAGGCTTGCGATCTCCTTGTCGCCAATGACTCCAACCAGATTGGCAACTGCGCGCTTTTTGGGGTTACGCCATTTCTTGATTTGGTTGGGCGACATAGTCAGCAAGTTCTGTTGCTCGATCGTCTCGAATTCCTTGATAAGACCGCTCAGGCGGACCGCTGGCCGCTTCTCCCCACCCATCACCGCCGAGACGTCCTCCGCGTCCTCGATCGATTTTTTGTCGAGAAGCAGCTTGATGCGGGCCATGAGTTCGTCGAGCGGCCCCGCTGCTAGTTCCTCGTTAGTGCGATAGGCCAATCCAAATGACCGCGCGCGCTTCCTCGCGGCTTCGAAACGCAGCCCCGCCTCGGCGGATTGGCCTTCCCGCAGTCTACGCCAATACGCCTCCAGCCCTGCGCCGAGGCTTTGCACTGCATCTCGCGCCCGTACACCGCGGGGATCGTCAGCCACGGCGACCCCCGTGGAAATGCGTACCAGGCAGCGGCGATCAAACGCCGCGAATTCCTTCGGCACCCTGCGAACGAGATACCAGATGCCTTCACGTTTATGCGGCCTTGGCGCTGCCGAACGTCGCATTATCTTTCTCTAATGTTACACAGTTTGTTACACAGTCTGAGATAGGTTTCGCTTCGCACTGGTCAAGCGCAACAAGGAAGTTTTTGAAAAGAAAGGATTTTTATGGAAGCTGGATGGCGGAGAGAGCGGGATTCGAACCCGCGTTACGGTCTCCCGTAAACACACTTTCCAGGCGTGCGCCTTCAACCACTCGGCCACCTCTCCGTCTTGGCATTTCGCGTCGGCCGGTTTTGCCACGCGGGTTGGGGAGATGCTTCTCCCTTGGGGATTCCGGTCCGGAACTCCGCACCGTGGGCGCCGTCAACCAGCGGACACCCTTTCCCGCACCTGAGCCGTCAAAGCAACAGACGCGGGGCTCATCTAGTCGATCCAACGTCGAATGCCAAGCCATAACGGCACTCTATTCGCTTTGCCGGGTACAGATGGTTTTGCGATGCCGCCGGCGCAATGCTCCCGAGCGGCGGCTGTCGAACGACGTGCACGGGAAAAGGCCGAAAAAACCTGCCGCGCTTGACTTCGCTGTTGGCCGCCTATCGAGTGTCCGTCAGCTTTGCGGGGGTGGCATGACATCGAGCAACAATCAGCCGGCAGCCGGTCGGCCGGCGGGGCGACCGGACAGCGGGCTGTCCTACATCCCGCCTAGTTGGCTCGCCTTGATCATGGGCTGGTCTGTCTACGGGATGATCTCGGCATGGCCGCTGACCAGCGACTACGGCCTGCCGGACAGCGTTTACTATCTCATCTATGGCAGCCTCGCCGCCAGCATCGTCACTGTTCTGTGGGGGCTTTTTGTCCTCGGTCTCGCCTTCAACCGATCGGCGCGTTTTCCCAGGCATTTCACCCTCTGGCAGGTCGTCACCATTCTGTGGCTGCTGGCGAGGCAGTGCTATATTCTCGTCACGCCGGACTTCGTTTTCTCGGCCAGAGGACTGGCCTTCACCGGCGCTGAAATCGCCGTCGGCCTGCTCTGCATCTACCTTCTGCGCCGCGGCTCGGGCGCCGATGCAGTCTATGCCAATTCGGAAATGGAACGCCCGCCGGTGCTGGCCTCGATCACCGCCGCCTTGCTCGGGGTCATTCTCGGCGCCGCACTCGGTGCCTGTGCCGGGTTTTTCGCCGGCTTGATGGTCGCGAACCTCACCGACATGAGCTGCTTCGAGGGTGCCTGCGCCTATTTTGCCCTGTTCGTCGGGTTGGCCGGGCTGGTTGTCGGCGCGGTGGCGGGCGGTGTGTTCGCTGTCTGGCGCGTCAATCGGCGAAAGCTGAAACCGGCGGCGTAGCTTCAAATTCGCGTGTCGCGATTGCGAACAAAGCGCGCGCACACTATCTCTCTGTTCGAAACAGACGTTGCAGTCTGTCTGCTAAAGTCCTGGGGAGGAAAGGTCTGCATGTTTCGCTTTCTTTTCCGTCTCGCGGCAATGCTTGCGCTTTCGGTCTCCGTCATCATGGCGGTGCTCGACACGACACGCTCGGTGGCGGCCTCGGCGCTGGTCATGACCCCGCTCAACACAAGCTGGCTCGCCGTCTCGCCGGATACGCGAAGCGCCTTCGAAAGCTTCGTCCGCGACAAGCTTGGTTCGCTGCTGTGGGACGGCGCCATCGCCTGGGTGCTCAACCAGCCCGGCTTCGCCGTGTTCGCGGTGCTTGCCTTCATTCTCTACATGATCGGCTACAGGCGGGAGCGGCCGACAGGGCGGTTCGCCCGGACTTGATGAGTTGTTGTTGACGGCCTTCCGGCGTCCCCAAACGAAGAGAAATCCCAAATCAAAGAGAAAGGGAGACCGCGCATGTTTTTTCTCAGCGACATGCTGAACAAGAAGCTCAATCTGCCGAAGCCTGCCGAGGCGCTGCCGGGTCGTGCCAAGCCTATCCCGACGGCATCCAAGCACTTTGTCTCGAAGCGGCCGCTCAAGGGGCCTTATCCCGAGGGGCTGGAGACAGCGATGTTCGGACTGGGCTGCTTCTGGGGTGCCGAGCGTATGTTCTGGCAGGTCGAGGGCGTATGGGTCACGGCTGTCGGCTATGCGGGTGGCGTCACCCCCAACCCGACCTACCAGGAAACCTGCACCGGTTTGACCGGCCATGCCGAAGTCGTGCTCGTCGTCTACGACCCGAAGATCGTGTCCTATGCACAGCTTCTGAAGCTGTTCTGGGAAAGCCATGACCCGACGCAGGGCATGCGCCAGGGCAACGATGTCGGCACCACCTACCGCTCGGCGATCTACACGTTCGGTGATGCGCAATACCAGGCGGCGATCGCTTCGCGCGACGCCTATGAGGCCTCGTTGCGCGGTGCTGGCCGCGGCAAGATCACCACCGAGATCGCGCCGGCGCCCGAATTCTACTTCGCCGAGGAAGACCACCAGCAATATCTGGCGAAGAATCCCTACGGCTATTGCAACCTGCAGGGCACCGGCGTTGCCTGCGCCATCCCGGCTGCCGCTCCGCTTGAGGCCCTTGGCGAGGCGATGATCCGTGGCGCCGGGATGCGGCGCCACGCTTTTCCAAAAGGTCAAAATTCCGCGTGAATTTTGTTTCGGGCCGTGCCAGATTGGCCCGAAGCGGGAGGAAGACGCTCCTGTCTGATGTCGCATGCCTGCCGGAGAACCGGGCAGGCGGGCGGTGCATAACGGAAAAAATAACCGACAGGGTGTGGATCACATGAAACGTATTGTTCTCGGCCTCCTGGCCGCAACTGCGATGGTTCTTCCGGCCTTCGCCGCGGACATTCAGCCCGCGCTTCTCTACGATCTCGGCGGCAAGTTCGACAAGTCGTTCAACGAGGCGTCCTTCAATGGCGCCGAAAAATTCAAGGCCGAAACCGGTATCGCCTATGTGGAATTCGAGGTCAGCAACGCGACCCAGCGCGAGCAGGCGCTGCGCCGTTTCGCCGAGGATGGCCGCAATCCGATCGCCATGGCGGGCTTCTCCTGGGCGGATGCGCTGGAGAAGATCGCCGTCGAGTTTCCCGACACCAAATTCGCCATCATCGACATGGTCGTCGACAAGCCCAATGTCCGCTCCGTCGTCTACAAGGAGCAGGAAGGCTCCTACCTCGTCGGCGTGATGGCGGCGATGGCCTCGAAGTCGAAGAAGGTCGGCTTCATCGGCGGCATGGACATTCCGCTGATCCGCAGATTCGGCTGTGGCTATGTCGGCGGCGCCAAGGCAGCCGGCGCGACCGATGTCATCCAGAACATGACCGGCGACACGCCGGCAGCCTGGAACGATCCGGCCAAGGGCGGCGAAATCGCCAAGACGCAGATCGACCAGGGCGCCGACGTGATCTATGCGGCGGCAGGCGGAACCGGTGTTGGCGTGCTGCAGGCAGCGGCGGATGCCGGCAAGCTCGGCATCGGCGTCGATTCCAACCAGAACGGCCTGCAGCCCGGCAAGGTGCTGACCTCCATGGTCAAACGCGTCGACGTTGCCGTCTACAACACCTTCATGGACGCCAAGAACGACAAGTTCACCGGCGGCATCAACGACCTCGGCCTCAAGGAAGGCGGCGTCGACTACGCGATGGACGACAACAACAAGGCGCTTGTCGATGACGCGATGAAGGCGGCGGTCGAAAAGGCCAAGGCCGACATCATCGCCGGCACAGTCAAGGTGCACGACTACATGTCGGACAATTCCTGCCCTTATTGATCGACCGACATCGCGGATCTGATCAAAGCCGCCGGGGTGAAAACCCGGCGGTTTTGCGTTATGGATGGCGGACCGCAAAAATAATATCCGGCAAGAGGAGGTAACGGCCGATGGCGACGGTGACGGGAATAGGCGGCTTCTTCTTTCGCGCCAGCGACCCGCAAGCGCTGACCGCCTGGTACGAGAAGCATCTGGGCATTGCCGACATCGCCAAGACCGTCTGGAAACAGGAGGCTGGCCCGACCGTCTTCGCACCGTTCCGTCGAGAGAGCGACTATTTCGGTCGCATGGATCAGCAGTGGATGATCAATTTCCGCGTCGATGACATCGATGCGACCGTGGCCGATCTCAAGGCGGCGGGCATCGCCGTCGAAACTCGCGCCGAATGGGATTCAGAGGCCGGCCGCTTCTGCCGCATTCATGATCCCGAAGGCAATCCGATCGAACTTTGGCAGCCGTCGAAAGCCGCTGCCTGACCTGAGAACCGCGTGGGCCGGCTGCACGTATTCGCGGCCGTCCGGCTATGCGGTCGCTTTCACCGGCCACGCTCGTTGCTCTTCCTCAGTCGCTCACCAATGCGGCGGCTTGGTCACCGGCACGTCCGGTGCGGCCTGTTCCTCCAGAGCCAGGAAGCGGTCGGTCAGTGCATCGAGCTTGCGCTGCATGCGCTCGATCACCTTCCACTGCTCGGCGATCTGGCCGGACAGTTCCTCGATGGTCTTCTCCTGCTCGGCGGCGCGGATTTCCAGCGTCGTCAGCCGGTCGGCGGGCATGGTCATTTGAAAACCTCGAATTCTTGCTGCGCAACTCCCAAGAGATGCGAATTTCGGTATTCGCCACATTAGAGCGACGGGCGTCCAATTGGACGCACAAACTACGCTCTGACACTTACAATCTTCGCATCGTGCTTTCCGAAAATCGAATCCGGTTTTCCGGCCGATGCGACAGCGAATGTGAAGGCTGCGGCCACGTTCGAAATTGACAAGCGCGCGGTGATTTGTCGAGAGTGAACGCTGCTCCGGCCAATTGGCACAGACGGGGCGTCATGCTAGGCGTTTTGACCAAGCGATAAAAAAATAAGAGTGGGACAGGCTGCATGACGCAAGCCGCAATCGAGCTGATCGGCATCAACAAGAGTTTTGGCGCCGTTCGCGCCAACCGCGACATCAATCTGGAGATCGTGCGCGGCACCATCCACGGCATTGTCGGCGAGAACGGCGCCGGCAAGTCGACGCTGATGTCGATCCTCTATGGGTTCTACCAGGCCGACAGCGGCGAAATCCGCGTCGGCGGCCAGCCGGCGTCGATCAAGTCGCCAAACGACGCCATCGCGCTCGGCATCGGCATGGTGCATCAGCATTTCATGCTGGTCGACAATTTCACGGTGCTGGAGAACGTCATCCTCGGCGCCGAAAGCGATGCGCTGCTGAAGAAGAGCATCGCCAAGGCGCGGTCGGAGCTGGAACGGCTCGAGCGCGAATATGGGCTGGAGGTCGATCCCGATGCGATCATCGAGGAGTTGCCGGTCGGCCTGCAGCAGCGTGTCGAAATCCTCAAGGCGCTGTATCGCGGTGCCGAGATCCTGATCCTCGACGAGCCGACGGGCGTGCTGACGCCCGCAGAAGCCGACCATCTGTTCCGCATCCTTAGGCAGTTGAAGGAGCAGGGCAAGACGATCGTGCTGATCACCCATAAGCTGCGCGAAATCATGGCGATCACCGACACGGTCTCGGTCATGCGCCAGGGCACGATGGTGGCGACCAGGGAGACCAAGAAGACGACAGTCGAGGAGCTGGCCGAGCTGATGGTCGGGCGCCGTGTGCTGCTCAGGGTCGAGAAGGGCGAGGCGGAAGCCGGCGGCGTCAAGCTCGCGGTCAAGAACCTGACGGTGAAGGATTCCCGCGGCGTCACCATGGTCGACGACATCTCCTTCGAAGTGCGCGCCGGCGAGATCGTCGGCATCGCCGGCGTCGCCGGCAACGGGCAATCCGAAATGCTCGAGGCGATTTCCGGTATCAGGCGCGCCGTCTCGGGCTCCGTCATGCTCGACGGCAAGCCGATCGATCTCACCGGGGCCGCCGATCCCGGCGAGCTGCGCGACCGCGGGCTTGCCCATGTGCCGGAGGACCGTCATCACGTCGGGCTGGTGCTGGCCTTCGAGGAGAACGAGAATTCGATCCTCGGCTATCACGACGATCCCCACTATCTCCGGGGGCCGTTCCTCAACATCGATGCCATTCGCGACGACGCCAAGGACAGAATAGCCAAATACGACATCCGCCCGGCGGACTGCCGGCTCAAGACCGCCAATTTCTCCGGTGGCAACCAGCAGAAGATCGTGCTGGCGCGGGAAATGGAACAAGACCCAGGCGTGCTGATCGTCGGCCAGCCGACGCGCGGCGTCGATGTCGGCGCCATCGAATTCATCCACAAGCGCCTCATCGCCATGCGCGACCAGGGCAAGGCGGTGCTGGTGGTGTCGGTCGAGCTGGACGAGATCCGCTCTCTCTCCGACCGGATCCTGGTGATGTTTGCCGGCCGCATCGTCGGCGAGCGCGGACCGGATGCGAGCGAAGGCGAGCTCGGCCTGCTGATGGCTGGCGTCGAGCACCGGGAGGCGGCGGAATGAGCACTCCCTACGCCAAGCTGCCGGCCTGGGCCGATTACGGGCTGATTCCGGTGATCAATCTCGCCGTTGCCTTCGTCGTCGCCGGCTTCGTCGTGCTTCTGGTTGGCGAAAATCCGTTCCGCGCGGCCGCCGTCCTGGTCGAGGGCGCGTTCGGCCGTGGGCAAGGCATCGCGTTCACGCTTTTCTACGCCACCACCTTCATCTTCAGCGGGCTGTCGGTGGCGGTTGCGGCGCATTGCGGCCTGTTCAACATCGGTGGCGAGGGCCAGGGCTATATAGCCGGTCTCGGCATCGGCATCGTCTGCCTGGCCTTCGACAGCGTGCTGCCATGGTGGCTCACCTTTCCGCTGGCGATCATCGCCTCTGCGGCGATGGGAGCGCTGTGGGCGCTGATCCCGGCCTATCTGCAGGCCAAGCGCGGTTCGCACATCGTCATCACCACCATCATGTTCAATTTCATCGCCGCCAGCGTCATGGTCTACGCACTGGTCGGATTTTTGAAGCCGGCCAATTCGATGGCGCCGCAGACACGCACCTTCCTCGACGGCGCGCAACTGCCGAAGCTCAACTGGGTCATCGAATTGTTCGGCGCCAAGATACGCTCGGCGCCGTTCAACATCAGCTTCCTGCTGGCGCTGGCCATGGCCTTTCTGGTCTGGGTGCTGATCTGGCGCACCAAGCTCGGTTACGAGATGCGCACCTACGGCCACAGCCCGAAAGCGGCGCGCTATGCCGGCATTTCGGAGACCCGCATCATCATCGTCGCCATGATGATCTCGGGCGCGCTGGCCGGCATGATGGCGCTCAACCCGACGATGGGCGACCAGCATAATGTCGCGCTCGAATTCGTTTCGGGCGCAGGTTTCGTCGGCATCGCCGTGGCGCTGATGGGGCGGCTGCACCCGGTCGGCATCGTGCTCGCCGCAATATTATTCGGCATGCTCTACCAGGGCGGCGCCGAGCTCGCCTTCGAGATGCCGGCGATCAGCCGCGATATGATCGTCATCATCCAGGGCCTGGTCATCCTGTTCGCCGGCGCGCTCGAGCACATGTTCCGGCCCTATGTCCAGGCGCTGTTCGCCTCGCTCAGCCCGAGATCCGTCGGCATGGAAGCGATCAAGGGGAAGGGTGCCTGAGATGGATTTTTTCAACGCCATCGTCCAGGTTCTGGACTCGACCATCCGCCTGTCGGTGCCCTTGCTGCTCGCTTGCCTCGCCGGCCTCTATTCGGAGCGGGCCGGCATTTTCGATATCGGGCTCGAGGGCAAGATGCTGGTCGGCGCCTTCGCCGGTGCCGCCGCAGCCTCCGTCTTCCATTCCGCCTATCTCGGCCTTGGCATGGCCATCCTGATCTCAGTCGCCTTCGCGCTGATCCACGGCTTTGCCTCGATCACCCATCGCGGCAACCAGATCGTCTCCGGCGTGGCGATCAATTTCATCGCCGCGGGATCGACGATCATGCTTGGCCAGGCCTGGTTCCAGCAAGGTGGCCGTACGCCGGCTTTGGCCTCGGACGAGCGGTTCGGAGCGATCATCTGGCCTGGCGCGGACGCGCTCAGGGGCGTGCCGATCCTCGGTCCGATATATTCGGAACTCATCTCCGGCCATTCCGTGCTGGTCTATATCGCGTTCCTCGCCGTGCCGTTCACCTGGTGGGTGCTGTTCCGCACCCGTTTCGGCTTGCGGATGCGCGCGGTCGGCGAGAATCCGGCCGCGGTCGACACGGCCGGCATCTCGGTCGCCTGGCTGCGCTACCGGGCGCTGATCTGCACCGGGGTGCTCACCGGCATTGCCGGCGCCTACCTGTCGATGGTGCAGAACGGCGGCTTCGTAAAGGACATGACCGCCGGCAAGGGTTATATCGCGCTGGCCGCGCTGATCTTCGCCAAGTGGAAGCCGGTCAACGCCATGTTCGCCTGCCTGTTGTTCGGCTTCCTCGACGCGCTGTCGATCCGCCTGCAGGGCACGCCGCTGCCAGTGATCGGCAAGGTGCCGGTGCAACTCATGCAGGCGCTGCCCTATATCCTCACCGTCATCCTTCTCGCCGGCTTCATCGGCAAGGCGATCCCGCCGCGCGCCGGCGGCGTGCCCTATGTCAAGGAACGCTGAGCATGGCCCCAAAAAGTGGAAGCCGGTTTTCGGACCGGCCATGCGAAAAGGAAAATATGAGCATGGCCCCGAAAAGTGGAAGCCGGTTTTCGGACCGGGCCATGCGAAAAGGAAAATATGAGCATGGCCGCGAAAAAGTGGAAGCCGGTTTTCGGACCGGGCCATGCGAAAAGGAAAATATGAGCATGGCCGCGAAAAAGTGGAAGCCGGTTTTCGGACAGATCATTCTAGGGAAAAACTAAATGTCGCATGACCTGTTCGAAGCGGCCAAGGCCGCCATGGCCAAGGCCTATGCGCCCTATTCGAAATTCCCGGTCGGGGCGGCACTGCGCACCGAGGACGGCCGCGTCTTTGCCGGCGCCAACATCGAGGTCGCGTCCTATCCGGAAGGCTGGTGCGCCGAAACCACCGCGCTCGGCCACTACATCATGGGCGGCGGCGGCAGGATCACGGAGATCGCCGTGATTGCCGAGCGCATGGCGAAATGCTCGCCCTGTGGTGGCTGCCGGCAGCGGCTGGCCGAATTCTGTCGGCCGGAAACCAAGCTTTATCTCTGCGACAATGGCGGTGTGGTCGAGACTGTGACCATGGGCGATATGCTGCCCTACGGCTTCCAGGGCGATATTTTGAAATGAAGGAAGCGCTCGATCATCTCGTCGAAAGGCTGGACGGGCTGGCGCCCGCCACCGCGCTCGTGCTGGGTTCGGGCCTCGGCGGGCTGGTCGACCAGGTCGAGGACGCCGTCCGCATTTCCTATGCCGAATTGCCGGGCTTTCCCAGAAGCGGCGTCACCGGCCATGCCGGCGAGGTGGTGGCAGGACGTTTTGCCGGCACGCCAGTGCTGATGCTGTCCGGCCGCGCGCATTATTACGAGCACGGCAACGCGGCGGCGATGCGGCCGGCGCTGGAGGTGCTCGCCGGCCTCGGCATCTCGCAACTGATCCTCACCAATGCCGCCGGCTCAGTCGATCCGGACATGGGGCCAGGCTCGGTGATGCTGATCACCGACCACATCAATTTCTCGGGCTCCAACCCGCTGATCGGCGAGCCCAGCGACCGCCGCTTCGTCGGCCTGACCGAAGCCTATGATGCCGGCCTTCGCTCGGCGATCGAGACGGCGGCGAAGGCGACGGATACCGCGCTGCACAAGGGTGTCTATATGTGGTTTTCCGGGCCCTGCTTCGAGACGCCCGCCGAGATCCGCATGGCGCGCGTCATGGGCGCCAATGCCGTCGGCATGTCGACCGTGCCGGAAGTCATTCTCGCCCGCTTCCTCGGCCTGCGCGTCGCTGCCTGCTCGGTCATCACCAACCTTGCAGCAGGGATGACCGGGGCGGAGCTTTCGCACCAGGAGACCAAGGACATGGCGCCGGTCGGCGGCGCGCGGCTGGCGACCATTCTCCAGCGTGTGTTCCAGGACGGGTTGCCGGAGAGTAAGGTCTCGGCCTGATGCTTCCCCAGGAAATCATCCGCAGCAAGCGCGACGGCCACAAGCTGTCGACGCAGGAGATCGCCAGCTTCATCGAGGGCGTGACCGCCGGCACCGTCTCGGACGGGCAGGTCGGGGCGTTCGCCATGGCGGTGTTCTTCAACGGCATGAGCCGCGACGAGGCGGTGGCGCTGACGCTGGCCATGCGCGATTCCGGCGACGTGCTCGACTGGTCGGACCTGCCGGGCCCGGTCACCGACAAGCATTCGACAGGCGGCGTCGGCGACAATGTCTCGCTGATGGTGGCGCCGATCGTCGCCGCCTGCGGCGCCTATGTGCCGATGATTTCCGGCCGCGGCCTCGGCCATACCGGCGGCACGCTGGACAAGATGGATGCCATCCCCGGCTACGTCAGCCAGCCGGATGTTACGCGCTTCCGCAAGGTGGTGCTCGAAACCGGCTGCGCCATCATCGGCCAGACCGCCGATCTCGCGCCCGCCGACCGCAGGCTCTATGCGATCCGCGACGTGTCGGGAACCGTCGAATCGGTGCCGCTGATCACCGCCTCGATCCTGTCGAAGAAGCTGGCCGCCGGCCTGCAATCGCTGGTGCTCGACGTGAAGGTCGGCAACGGCGCCTTCATGGAGAAATCGCGCGACGCAACAACACTGGCGAACAGCCTGGTCGAAGTCGCCAATGGCGCCGGCCTGAAGACCTCGGCACTGGTCACCTCCATGAATGAGCCGCTGGCGTCGGCAGCCGGCAACGCGGTCGAGGTGCAAAATGCCGTCGATTTTCTCACCGGCCGCGTCCGCGACCGGCGCCTGGAGGATGTGACGCTGGCATTGGCCGCAGACATGCTGCAATCCGCCGGGCTGGTTTCGTCCAACCAGGAC